>CAZWTC010000117.1:0-1523 GCA_964637175.1 uncultured Candidatus Peribacteria bacterium | reverse complement strand
CATTTATTATTTAGTCGTTTTGTCATGAAAAGCAGATATAGCATGTTCCTGCGCTTGCTTAGGCCGGTCCTTCACGTATGATTGATCATTCTCGTGTTCTATGTGATGTACAGGATACGTCTTTTCACCGATCTCATACCAGGCGTACAGCTCAAGATACCGGTGATCAATTATCAGGAGAATATGGCTTTTGGTATCATTGCTGCATTCGCATTTGTATGTATAGGGATCATCAAGAATCTCTATGAACTCCATAAACCTATCCAAAGATATTTTCAGACATTCACCAAGACACGGATCTATCGGATCATCACCATCACATTCATCGGATACTTCTGACAAGGATTCGTCTTCTTTTTCTGAATCTCGAGATTCATCATCGTCGTGGGCGCCTTCGTAAGTTTTCTCGTGCTTTTCCTCTTTGATCAGGTGCGGAACTATATGGAAGCCAAAAGGCATAGGGAAGGGGACAATAAGATACTCATCGTAGGAAGCGATACATTGGAAAGCTACAAAGCCATAGAGAAGATAAAGAGCTGATTCTCGTTCAAGACGGAATTCGCTAGCCATGATGAGATCAAGGATATAGATATCACGGAATACTTCATCGTAGTAGCGGTAGGAAGCTTCCAAAAAGAGGTATTGCAAAGTATTTTCGAGAGAGTGAGATTCAGCGACAATACAAGATTCTATCATATCAGCGAAGGATTCTTCCTAGAAGATGTAGTGTATTCACCGGAAAATATAGATAATATCATCGCATTGGAATATAAGCATTCCAAGCTTGATGGCCGATCTATTATACTTAAGAAACTGGTTGATTTTTTTTCAGCATTATTTTTGACATCTATCGCTTTACCGTTTATGTTTCTGATCGCTATAGCTATCAAAATAGAATCTCGTGGTCCTATATTGTACAAATCAAAAAGAGTGGGGAAATATGGTAAGCTTTTCACTTTTTTGAAATTTCGTAGTATGTATACGCATATGAGTGTAGGATACTGAGGAAAGGAAGCTGATGAACTCTATCAAAAGCTCATCCAGTCAGATGCGAATGTAAGACAATGAGTTTTGCCAAAGATAGCGAATGATCCAAGAGTCACAAGAATAGGAAGATTTCTCAGGAAAACATCAATGGATGAACTTCCACAACTATTCTGTGTGATCCGATGAACGATGTCACTTGTTTGACCAAGACCGCATCTCCCAAGTGAAGTGAAAAACTATGAATCCCGACAGAAAAGATTGCTTTCTATCAAGCCATGAATCACCTGATATGCACAAGTATTTGGCAGAGATAATCTAGATTTTCAAGAAGAAGCGAAACTGGATTTGTATTATATTCAAAATCGATCATTATTCTTGGATGTATATATTGTTTTAGCTACCTTCGGCGTAGTATTTAAAGGGAAATAATATACTTCAAAAACAATTAAATGATTTGATTACAAACATTTGTCTCCCTTTCGTAAAGGGAGAAGGCGAAGCCAGAGGGATTTGAATAGAGAGTTATTTGAAATTAA
>CAZWTC010000116.1:0-1570 GCA_964637175.1 uncultured Candidatus Peribacteria bacterium | reverse complement strand
TACTTGTTCTTTCATGCTTGGGATTTCACAGTCAAAGCCTATTTCTTCGAGTTTGGATTTCAATGCTGTCTGTGCGGTTCCTTCTCCATGGATGATGAAAGTCTTTTTCGGCGCTTTCGCAAATCCCTTTGCTCGCCTCATAAGCTGATCAGCATCTGCGTGTCATGAAAATCATTCTATCTTTTCTATCTCTGCGTTGACGTCGATCTGCAATCCCATCATTCTCACTTTTTTCTCTCATTGCAGGATATATCTTCCTAATGTTCCCTCAGCTTGATATCCTACGAATAATATCGTGTTTTTTTTGTTCCATAATCCATGTCTGAGATGATGAGTGATCCTTCCTGCGGTGCACATTCCGTTTCCTGCTATGATGACGCAAGGATCGTCGTAGGTGTTCAGTTTCATCGAATCTTCAACGCTTTGTGTACATTGCAACTGCGGAAAATCAAAAGGATGAGGATATTTTTTTGTCGCTTCTTCATCGAAAACTTCTGTATGCTTTTTGAAAACTTCAGTCGCTTTGATAGATAAGGGACTGTCCAAGAAAATCTTCTCTGCTGGAAAGCTTCCTTCCTTGATGATGATATTATAGAAGTAGAGGAGCTCTTGCGTCCTTTCTACGGAAAATGATGGAATGAGGAGCTTCCCTCATCTTTTATAGGTCTCTGTCGTATATTGTATCAATAATTCTTCTTTGCTTGCACTATCTTCGTGTCTTCTGTCTCCGTAGGTTGACTCCATGAACAGATAATCCGTCTCTTGGATCAATGTCGGATCCTGGACTATGGGTGTATTCCATTGCCCTATATCTCATGAAAACACGGGTTTTGTTTTTTTGTCTCCTTCTGTGATGAAAAGCTCTATGCTCGCCGATCAGAGGATATGTCCTGCGTCTTGGAATCTCGCTTGGATGGTGTCTGTAATAGCATATATTTTTCTGTATTCGACCGGGCTGAATAATCTTTTGCAGGCTTCTGCTTCATCCACCGTATACATAGGGAATCTCGGCGCTTGGCCTGCTCTTTTTCTTCTCCTATTTTCATCTTCGATATTTTTTTCCTGGATCTGCGCACTGTCTTCCAATAAGATATTCGTGAGATCTATCGTCGCTGATGTCGCATAGATTTTACCTTCAAAGCCTTGCTTATGAAGCTTTGGAATCAGTCCGCAGTGATCGATATGCGCATGTGTGAGCAGTACGAAATCAATCTCTTTGGGATCAAAGAGAAACGGCTCGTAATTGAGCCTCATGACTTCTTTGGGTCATTGGAACATTCCGCAGTCCACCAGAAATTTTGTCGTTCCTATTTCAATGAAGTAGCATGATCAGGTCACGATTTTAGCTGCTCAGCAAAAGGTCAATTTCATGATTTTGTTTTAGCTATATAAATATATTTCTCTAATTATGTAGATTGATTGTTATTACAATATGATTTTTTGTATGTTATTTTATAGCATCTTTTACTTCATTCCCTTTCCTCTGTTTTAGCGTCATTCCGGCGCCAAGTTTTGCGGCCGGAATCCACACTAAGCGAGATGGATTCCCGCCTTCGCGGGAATGACGTGG
>CAZWTC010000115.1:1353-1627 GCA_964637175.1 uncultured Candidatus Peribacteria bacterium | reverse complement strand
CAACGAATCCCATATCCAGCATCTCATCCGCTTCGTCGAGGATAAAATAAGAAATATTTGTCAGATCCAATGTTTTGCGTTTGAGATGATCCATAATCCTTCCCGGCGTTCCGACCAGGATATCTATTCATCTTTTGAGCGCCCTGTGCTGGAGCTCGTAGGATTGCTTTCCGTAGATCGCCATAACTCTGAGCTTTTTGGTGTGCTGCAATGAGTCTATCTCTTCTGCGATCTGTGTCGCGAGCTCTCTGGTAGGAGCGAGAATCAGCGCTTG
>CAZWTC010000115.1:0-1343 GCA_964637175.1 uncultured Candidatus Peribacteria bacterium | reverse complement strand
AAGCTGTTCTATCAAGGGGATACCAAAAGCTGCAGTTTTTCCTGTTCCGGTCGCTGCTTGTCCTATGATGTTTTTTTCTCCTCTGAGCAAGAGCGGAATGACTTTTTCTTGGATCGGCGACGGTGTCACGAATCATTTTTTGGTCAACGCCGCTAATGTGCTTTCAGATATTCAGAGGTCTTTGAATGTGGTCATATGTTATGATAAAATGATAAAAGCGCTACGCGCGATAAAATGATAAAAGATCTCCGCCTAGGCGGATCGTGATAAAAACTTCGCGATGAAATGATAAACGTTTTTTTGCATATATAAAAAAAGTTCTCATGTGATTCTTCTTGTCTTGTCTGCTTTTGCTTTACCAGGACACTCTTGTGTTGTCCTAAGGTATTCCGCTGGAAAGGACAGATGAAGAGTGAGAACGCATATTGCTTTTGCTTGTGCTTGAAATATCAGGTATATCCTAAGGAAAAGGAACTCAAATACAAGGACAAAGGAGCAGGGAGCAGGAAACAGGGAACAGGGAGCAAGAAACAGGGAGCAGGGAGAAAAGAATATAACCTGTAACTTGTAACCTGTAACTTGCAACTTGTTCCTTTGCTATTATGTTTTTCAAGCTAAAAGCGGAAAGCCATACAATACACTATAGCATGGATTCCGGCTGCAAAACTTAGCCCCGCTTGTGCGGGACTGACGCGCCGGAATGACGTGAAACAGTCGAAATCATTTTATCATTTACTCATTCTTGGTATGAATCTCAACACTCATAGTCAGCAAATGGAAAAAGCTATCCAATATTTGGTCGGAGAGCTCAAGGCATTGCAAGTCGGAAGAGCATCAGCCGGGTTGGTGGAAAACATCACCGTCGAAGCTTCCTATGGTCCTATGAAAATCCCTCAAATCGCTCATGTCTCCATCATGGACGGACAAACCATCAAGATCGAACCGCGAGATAAAAACGAACTCAAACATGTAGAAAAAGCTATATACGATGCTAATGCATGATTGACTCCGCAGAATGAAGGAAGCTATATCATCGTCAGAATCCCTGCCTTGACCCAAGAGAGAAGGATAGAAATCACCAAACAAGTCAAAGCTATGGGTGAAGAAGTCAAAGGCCGTATCAGAATGGCAAGACAAGAAGCCATGAAAGACAATAAAGCCATCTTCGACGCCAAAGGAATCGGTGAAGATGAAAGCAAAAGAAATGAGAAAGAGATTGATGCCTTGGTCAAAACGATGAACGATAAGATAGATGAACTTGTGAAGAATAAGTCGGATGAAATTATGACTATATAACTCAAAGACTGGGCGCAGGGAGCAAGGAACAAGGAGCAGGATGAAAG
>CAZWTC010000114.1:0-1730 GCA_964637175.1 uncultured Candidatus Peribacteria bacterium | reverse complement strand
GGAATCACAAGAGTCGTCTGCGAAAAAAAATATCACGCAGGAAGTGAATCTGAAGTAATGTTTCGCCAAGTAGGGATAGAATTAGATTATTTTGATGACAACATAGAACAATATTCCAACCAATAATATACCAGTATCTTAAGCAAAACCATACTCTAGCGTAATGATAAATTTTTGAAGATATTAAAAAAATCCGTGGATAACGGATTTTTTGTATAGAGGTATATATTAAGAAGATGTTTCTGGAGGCGTTTCTTCATTTTCTTCTTGTTGATTCATTTTGGCTTTGATAGCAAAGATAATCACCAAGATAATAAAGACACCAACCAAACAAGCAAAGACAATAATAAGTATTTTCCACCAAGCAATGCCACCAGCATTATCCGCTTTGATAGTAGTGTTTGCATCGACCAACTTGAGAGCATTATCAGGACAAGCATCACTAGCGATACTATAAAAGCCCAGAATCACACACATATTTGGCATAATAATATTTTTCATATCTACAGGATCTACTTGATTGTTTTCTACTTGTGTATCTTGCTTCGCTAGATTTTTGGTGATAAGGTTGATAATATCTTGCAAGACAGACTTTCTCTTGTCCTGTTGAGAGGCATCAGTTTGTGTCGTATCAGAAACTACAGATTCAAACTCTTTAAATAATCATTCTACATCTACTGCAAGGTTGTCTGGCAAAATAGAAAGAATCTCTGCTTTGGATTGTTGATACACATTACCTCCAACAGCAGCAGACACAGATTTGTCCGTTAGCTTGGTAAAGATATCTTCCAGCATAAGCGTTTGCTCTTGCGTCAAATTAAGCGTATGTGTCTGAGAATAATCTTTGAGCGAGACTACATTGGATTTGGTGTCTATATTATCAATCAATCCATCTCTCAATGAAAGCAACAAAGTTCTAAAATTGCGAATATCTCACGTTGCATCTACGGACAATGTAGCAATCAAGTTGCCAATTTGTTCATACACAGGAATCATGGATGCATCTAAACTAACCTCAAAATCCAAGAAAGAAACCGTGAAATCTCTAGAAACCGTAGTAGCATCTGCCTGAGTATAATATATTCTACCTAGGACAGATTGATATTTTGGTTCATATGTTTTGAGATATAACTGGTTACAAGTGAAATCTTTATCATTGTCTTTGATGGCGTCTCCATCACTATCTATCCCGATATCCGTATCTACATAACATATTCCTCTAGAATCATCATATAAGATATACAGCAAAAGACTATTGTTGAGATTCTTGCCCACAAAAAAATCAATAGTTCCGCTAGAAATAGAAACCTCTGGAATGGAAAGAATATGAAAATCTCAGCCATTGGTTTCTCATGTAGCCAGATTGAGTGTTCGTCTTTTGTTTGCAGTATTGGCATAAGTATCGGTAACATCCAAAGAAACAAAATATTTACCATACGTAGGATAGGTAAAGGTAAATGCATCTCCTGTAGTGACAAGAAAATCAGCATTTTTTCTACATTTTTTGAGATCAAGACACAAAGATTTGCTGCTAATACTACCCAAACTAACATCTCTAAAGATTACTAACGTCCCAAAAGCATCAGACAACAACATCGGCTTAAGACTATTTTTGACCACAATAGTTCATCACACACCTACTCACTTATACCCTCTATACAAGACAGCAGCTCTTGGTCTATATCAAAGATCATTCGGCTCAGTATATATATGGGTTACACGATCAGATT
>CAZWTC010000113.1:0-1757 GCA_964637175.1 uncultured Candidatus Peribacteria bacterium | reverse complement strand
GCATGGCCGTCTCTGGAGAGATGGCTACCTGATTATCTATCAGGTAGTTTTTTTTTATCCTTCCATCTATTTTTTGGAAATCAAAGAAGAGGGCAGGTATTCCTGTCCTCTTGCTGGTACTGTACATGCGAGCAGTCTACGATACTGATTTTATGGCATCGTCATAGCTTTCGATCTTTGTGATTGGATGTCCACCAGATTTTATCCCGAATTTAATGCAATTCGCATTTGCGATAGAAGATCTTGGCACATTGACCTCTACAATGTACACGTTCTTCGTATCGATCGGATGCTTTTGCAGCGTCGTGATAAGTGCTTGATTTTTTTAATATTTTTTTTTGATAACAATATCTATATGCTTTTTTCGTAAAAAATCAATATCAAATGTGTTTATCAAATTCCTATTTCCTTCTCTGAAAGTCTTGCAATCTTCTTCGGAATCCATTATAAGCTTCATGGTTTTATCGCATTATCCTGTCCTTATGAAAAAAGATATCTCGTTGGTGTATATGGTTGCATGAATGTCCTCCCGTTTCGGTGGTAGGATCAAACAATTTGCGAAAGTAGGTCCGAATGATTCTACGCTTATCGAATATTCCCTTGCCCAGGCTTTGCCCGCGGGTTTCTCCAAGATCATCTTCATCGTCGGTAAGATGACGGAAGGGCCTTTCAAGGATATGTTCGGCGATTCCTATCATGGAATACCGGTCGAATATGCGTTACAGGATTTCGATCCTGAGACGAGGGATAGACCACGAGGTACGGTAGATGCGCTTTGCAGCGCAAAGGACCATATTACCTGACCTTTTGTGGTTTGTAACGGTGACGATATCTATGGGAAGCATTCCTTCAAGATCCTTTATGACCATCTCCAGGAGCATGATCAATCGGTGACTTTGGGATATGTTCTTGAGAACGTCATTCCTGAGCTCTGATCTACCAATAGATGAATCTTTACGGTCACGCCTGATAGCTTGGTTGCCGGTATCAAAGAATGCATAGGCATAGAGAAAAGCAAGCTTGCTGATGCAGGGCTCCATACTTCGGATCTCTGCAGTATGAATATCTTCTGACTCACTACCGAGGCATTGCGCTTGTTGACTGAGATATTAGCACAATTCAAGGCTGAGCATGGCGGAGAGAGAAGGGTAGAGTGCTATCTCCCTTCCGAACTATCAAATCTCATCACCAGCGGCAAGATATCGATGAAGATCTATCCAACGCCGGATCCTTGGTTCGGTGTCACGAATCCTGATGATGAATCGATCGTGAAACAGCAGATCGAAGCCTATGAAAATACCCAAAAATAGCAGATTCCGGTAGAGGAGTACTCCCCTATGATTTTCATAAAAATGCCGCTCTCAGAGCGGTTTTTTTCGTTCTCTCCGGTCTCCGGTCCAGCTCAATCCTCAAAACGATGCGGAAAATTTCCGTATTTCCATGAAATTTGGGGTATTTTTATGATATTTCTTATATATTCTTTAGATAACCATATGCTGTTATAGTGTATTGTTTTGCGCTTATTAACGGTTTTTTTATGTGCATTTATTTCTTAAATTTAGCTCTAATATTGATCTGTCTGAAATACCCCGAACTTTGCACAAGAACTGATAGCTATTGTGCAATCTGCTTCAGGGTTGCACCAATAGCGTCTTGTGCTAGAGTATGTTAACGATTGCAATTATTGCGTAAATGGTTATTTGTAGGTATTTATCTATTAATAGTCCAATATGGAATATGTTGTAAAGTTTACCAAG
>CAZWTC010000112.1:329-1767 GCA_964637175.1 uncultured Candidatus Peribacteria bacterium | reverse complement strand
TGCAGTCTCCATCCTTTCTCTGAATCCATGTTTACTTATCCTTTTGGTTCGAGAATATTTTCTCACCCTTCTTAATTTACTAGCCATTTCACTCTATGATAAATGATAAATGATAAATGATAGATGATAATTCAATAATGTTACGTGCTACATGCTAAGTGTTACGTTATGGTATTCTTTTTATTTAAAACTTAGCACTTACAACTTAGCATTATTTGTTGTATTCTATGAATCCGAGCTCTCTCGCCCTGAGGATCGCTGTTTTGAGCTTTTTCTGAATCGCTACAGAATTGTGCGTATATTCTCTTGGTTTGATATCACCGAATCTTGTGATATATTTTCTGAGCATAGGCAATGATTTTCGGTTGATGTATTTCGCATTTTTCTTATCAGCAAAAAAGGTCACTTTCTGTCAAAGCTTTTTAGCATCCCGTGCTTCTATGATAGTTTTGAGTTCATCATTAGTTTTTGCAAACTTTACAAATTCATCAGTTTTCTCTATCTTGAAAATGAAGTATCTCTTGATAGCTTTGTTATACAAAACCGTCTTTTTGATCAGATCCAAATCTTCAGCTTCTGCCTGAATACAATATGAATACACATATGCCTTGTCATTTCAAGCCTTATTGCCTAAATTGTAGGCTAAGTTTTGGAGACCGATATCATCTTGATCGACGATATTCTTTTTGATGAGTTTTTCAAATTCAGAAACCACTTCTTTGCGGTTAGTCTCTGACAAAGATGCATCAACCAACAACACTACATCATACTTTTGCATAGTACTTTTTTTAAGTTTTAAAATCGATTATTTGATTACAAATTACAGATTGCAGATTTTAATTTGTAATCAGTAATTTGCAATTAAGTGAATTAGCTTCAAATAGCCATCCTGACAAATGCGATCACTTTCATATCAGCGGGAAGAATATCTTTCACTTTTTTTGCACCGTCTCTGATGTATTCCTGTTCTAGAAGAACAACGTCAGCCAAAGCTTTCTTGATCTTGCCATCAACGATCTGAGCGATCATAGCTTCAGGTTTGCCGGCAGCTTTGAGCTCTGCAGTAAATTCTTCTTTCATCTTTGCTGTTTCATTGGCATCCACTTGATCAAACGAAACAAAGGTCGGATTCATAGCTGTCACTTGCAATGCAAGCTCTTTTGCTATTTCTTCATTTCCTCCTTCGTAAAAAATAAGCGAAGCGACTTTGTTTCCTGGATGATTGTAAATGAATGGCTTCTCTTTGGTGACTAAAACGCCACCTATCTTCATATTTTCACCTGTCTTTCCCATAAATTCTTGCACTTCAGCCTGTATCTTTTCGGAAACTTCTGTATCTATATCTTCCAATGAAGCGATTTCCTTGGTTTGTTGTGCTATTTGTTCGAAAACAGATGAAAATAATGCTTGAAAATTCTCATTTTTTGCAACGAAATCT
>CAZWTC010000112.1:0-319 GCA_964637175.1 uncultured Candidatus Peribacteria bacterium | reverse complement strand
GCGCAGGATCAAGATCTGCCAAAGCAGTTATCTCGTCGGAACCTTGAGCGATCTTATTGAGAACAGATTCAAACAACGCTTGGAAATTTTCATTTTTGGCTACAAAATCCGTTTCGCACAAAAGCTTGAGTCCAACTGTTTTTTCGTTTATTTCCACAATCTTGACGATTCCTTCTTTAGTCTCTCTTTCTGCTCTATTTCCTGCTTTTGCGATTCCTTTCTTTTTGAGGACTTCCTGGGCTTTTTCCAGGTCATCACCAGCTTCAGCCAAAGCTTCTTTACAATCTTTGAGCGGAGCGAATGTGATCTCTCTCAATTG
>CAZWTC010000111.1:0-1790 GCA_964637175.1 uncultured Candidatus Peribacteria bacterium | reverse complement strand
CTTCCCTGATGAGGAAGTATTGAAAAAGACGATACAGACATCTTTTGTTTGCCCTGGCCTCAGGATAAGATCCTCCCTATCTTCTATCTTACCTTGATCACAGAACTTCGCTTTTATGAATTCAAGATCTCATAATGGCGGTATTGATACCGTCTCCGACATATTCTGGATCTTATCGCTCACATTGGTTATAGTAAGATCAGCATGTGCAAAAGCGACAAAGGAAAACAGTCACATACCAAAAAACAGCAGGAATCTTTTCATTTCTAGCATAAGAAAATAAATATATAACCTCTTAGACCGTACCAACGGGTTGCTTTTTTCTGAAGAGCGACTTGATGATCAGTATGATCACTAATAAGGCGACTACAACAACTCCGACGAATATCCATGAAAACACGAACAATTTCCCTGTCTCACTGACATCTCATCATTGCAAGAGCTCTTTAGGCAAGGAAGATACATCTACATTATATGAGGGGTTGTGATGCATATCTAGCTTTACCTCGAAAAATCATTTGTACCCTGGAATGCTTTCCAATACATGAGTGAGTTCCATCGATTGATATGCTCAAAGCGTTTGCGGATCTAGAGCAAATTTTTCTTGATATCCAAGGAAATTTGATACTACTCAGCTCATCGAAATCAGTTGATCCACATTCCCTTCATTCTTGACCATGAGACCTATGACAACATTGCCATTCGCATCTATCGATGCTTTTATCTTTTTGTTGGTTACGAACATACCTCCTTGCTGATCGTTTATGCTTACTGCATTCTTTAAGCTTGCGACTCCATTGACCAGGATATCCAATCATGCAGCCTTACGACTTTGTACACTAAACATCATTCCGGTATCTTTGGGTTCATCTTTTTTCTGACCATAATTGATGCATCAGTGATGTATCCCGCTGCCTATCCCTGGAGGAAGGAACAGCTTATCATATTTGACGATATGCTCGCCTGGATCGATCGTCATCACAGAACTGCCAGAAATGCTTATCATGCTTGCAAAATCGCCGACTCCCAAATCCCCTCCACACATAGGCAAACCGTTATTCGGTGAAATCTCCGCTGATGAGTATCCATAATAAATCTTCTGTGGTTTGTCGCCTTGATTGAAAAATACCAAACAGAGTTCTTTCGTTTCTCCAGCATTGATCGCAACCAAATCTTTTTCTGTCAATAATTCGCTTGCTATTCATTTATTGCAGAATCTGAAAGATATATCGTTGATATAATCATAATCAGCAGGTTTCTCTTGAGCATTTGCCGGTTGAGTATTTGCAGGAGTAGGTGTCGCGACATCAGTTGATCCTGTGTTTCAGATCTCTGATTGCGCGAAAGCAAATGACAACGAGAGGAGAATCATCCACAACATTGCTGTTTTTTTCATCATTTTTTTATAAAACAATAAAAAACGCTTATTTGATTCGTGTATACATATACTTGCTACACATAAAATCAAGGTGTTTGTGAGATAACTTCCCCCTTTTCCAAAAAAAGTTCCCTAAAATTTGCTTTTTTTTAAAAATAGTTTATAATATCTATTGATATGAAATCAATTTTGATTTCGTGACTATATATATTTATTTTTTTATATTATGATCATGAAAAGGAACTTTTTATTCACCTCTCTCGTTGCAGCATTACTCGTAGGAGTATTGTTCTTCATCAACAAGACAAACGCACAGACCGCTCAGTTGACTTTGTCAGTAACTGCGGGAAGTATCACTAACTGTACTATGGCGACTGGTATCAATCTATGAACCATCGTTGCTTCTTCATCA
>CAZWTC010000110.1:0-1867 GCA_964637175.1 uncultured Candidatus Peribacteria bacterium | reverse complement strand
CGCTGAATTCTTCAGCGCTCAACCGTCCGTGAGATAGGGGGAACTCCAGTATCCGGATCCTTGCCCCGGCCGTTAACCCCCCCCGCAAACATGTCCACGTTGAAGCCCCTACCTCCCACCGGTTCTGCCCACCCGCAGGGCTATAGCGCGAGTCTTCGGGACATTCAGGGGGTGCAAATCGCGCAAGATGCCCTGAGCACCTGGCTGTACCAAGAAGGGGAGCCTGCTGGCATTGAGATCCGGAGCACCCCAGAAGGTGCCATCCGCGCACGGGAGTTGGCCGAATTTCTGCAAGCACTCGCCCTGGAGATCGAGCACGCCCAGCAGCAGGGCGATCCTCCGGCTGCGCCAGATGCAAGCGTGCGGGAGCCTTCCCCCTTCAGTTGATATGCCGGATACGGCATATTTCTACGGCTTAAAGGTGCCCTCCGCATCCCTGAGTAGGCCCCCAAGCAGCATCTGGCCAGGTGCCACGCTAGATTGCGCAAACGAACTGCGACAATAAGGCCTCTTGAACTGCAAACGGAATGCTCATGCGTACTACCTCTTTCTCGGTTACTCGACTCTCTTTGGGCCTGGCCATCGCTGGCTTGACGCTGGTCGGATGCTCCCGTGAGGAAGCACCGACTCCGCCTCCCGCCCCGGCCAGTTCCGCTGTAGCGACCGCAGAAGGCCCCGCCATCATCGTGCTGCCGGTACCAGCCGCCACGGATAACCAGGCGCAGGCAACCCCGCAGCCCGCTGCAGAGGCGCCGCCCGCTGCTGCTGCACCAGCTCGTGGGCACCCCACGATCCCGCTGGAGGTGCTGGAACCCGTTGCACGCCTGGATACGCAATGTGCAAACCTTGTGCTGCTGAGCCGCATCATCGGAGAGAAGCGTGACCATGGCGTGGCCATGTCGGTGATGGAAGAAGAGGTAGCGGCCGAGGCCGTAGGCCGCTGGACGCAGGAAATGCTGGCCGCATACCTGGAGCACGTCAAGGACATCTATGCGCATCCCGAAGTGTCTGCCGACACCTTGGAAAAAGAGGGAATGGAAGCTTGCGCGCGCGCCGGTAAAGGTTCCCCGGGCGACCGCATCCCCAACATTGTTTTCCCGCGACCGGAAGGGCAAAACAACCTCTATCCCCTTCCGAAGACTCCGGCCAACATGCAATAAGCCACGGCGCCGCTCACACCTATCCGGGTGTGGCGGTGCGACGCCTCCTACGAGAGCGTGCCTCTTTCTGCGCGGCCAGCCCACTCAGCAGCTCGTTGACGTTGTAGCTCGCACTTTGCCTGAGGACTATCTCCATAAATGGCCTGCCATTAAGCTCCTCGGTAATCTTGACACGCAGGACTGCGAGCATGGCATGCTCGCCTTTCATTGC
The DNA here is from genome assembly GCA_964637175.1 of uncultured Candidatus Peribacteria bacterium. Taxonomy (GTDB): domain Bacteria; phylum Patescibacteriota; class Gracilibacteria; order Absconditabacterales; family Absconditicoccaceae; genus CAJBLF01. The sequence continues at coordinate 496 of CAZWTC010000110.1, read as the reverse complement.
TGAAATAACCGGCAGCTTATCCAGCGCCAGAGCCTTCAGCATTGCGCCATTTGCATTGGCCAGCAGAGGGGTGCTGCCTTTGAGATGGGCTGCAAAAGCATTTGAGTCTTTTAACCCTAGATCGTGCAGACTATGGTTAAACCCAATGCTCGGCGGACGAACGGAAGACTCCTCCGTTGTGACCGGCATGTAAAGTTCTATGACCTGTTTTGCTTTCCCCCCCAATTTATTGCGCATCTGAAATAGCGCGACAACGGGTCTTGGGGAAATGCTCTTGATAGCCTTGACATGCTCGGAAAGGGCATGCCTTCGCTCACAACAGGCAGCTTCAGGACGGATTCTGCCCGGATCTCCAGCTCATTTACGGGTCTATGTCCTCCGAAGTGACCCGTAAGCGGTTCTAGGGCGGGAAGCAGTCCGGTTATTGGAATACGGCGCAGCTCCGGAGGCAACTCAGAGGCCAGCCCTGTATTTTTCAGCTTCGCAGCCAACTGGG
>CAZWTC010000109.1:0-1928 GCA_964637175.1 uncultured Candidatus Peribacteria bacterium | reverse complement strand
ATATGCATGGAAAGTATCGATCTGGTTGACGAAAAGATATTTCAGGGCACGATAGATATTCAATCTTTTTCCATTCAATGTCATACCATTCAAGGTAGCTAGAGTATCTGCTTGTGAAAGAATGATGTCTTTCACTTGAGTGACAGAAAGTTCTGGTCTGAAACTTCGGACCAATGAGGCCGCACCGGCAACATGCGGTGATGCCATGGACGTACCGCAAGAATTCTGAATATAATTACCAGGCATAGTGCTATACGCACAGGTAGGAGCTCCTATGTTTATCATCGTACCCCAATCTGATCCATAGGTAGGAGGACTATAATCATAGATAGTATCCCATGGACTTGTTCCAGCAACAGAAATGGCATTGCTCAATCATGTCCGGCAACTGGTATCTGCAGCAAAATCAGCAGGAATCACACCGTACGTAGTAGTATGCTCTGATCTTCCGTTACCGGCCGCCATAGCGACTATTCAAGGGAAGTCCCTTATGGCCGCATACAGGAGCGTATCATATCATCCACATGAACCTCTGATGCTTCATCGGCTCAGATTTGCGACTCTTGCTCCATTATATTTTGCAAAGCTCAATCACTGTATGCCTGCATAACTGGAAATACCTCATCAGGCACCAGCCTTGATATTCATGATTTTTGCATGAGGATTTATTCACGCCACTCATCGGCTATTATTTGTTTCCGCTCAAACGATTCCTGCAACGTGAGTAGAGTGGACATAATAAGGAGCGGTATTTCTGGAATCATAAAGTGCATCATAGCCTCAAGTACAATCTCATCGGACAGCTCAGGTCTTTGTGACACAATTCGTCCCATCCCACATCTGATTCACAAGATCATATTGAGTGATATCCATACCGACATCAATGACAGCGACGATAGTTCATGTCGTATTCTGATTTCCGTCACCGGACCGAATATCCATGGCAGCAAGCCGTTTGACGTCAGCTCCTGTATCTCAGATTATACCTCAGATATCTTGTCCAGTATTATAGAATCACCGTTGATAAGGAAAATACGGATCATTCGGGATATCTCCAAGAAGAGGATAGATGTAATTCGGCTGAGCAAATTCTACATTGGGATCGTTTTGCAAAGCAGCTATTTCATCAGTGACTGAAGCTCCTGCAGCGATCTGGATGAGCGCGATATTTTCTTTTGGAAGCGTATCTTGAGCGACAAAATCTTTTGTCTCTTCCATATCAGAAAGCAGTATCATACCGCTTTCTTTCTGAAGATCTATTTCAGATTCCTTGAATTTTACGATAATCTCTCCTTCAACATACGGAGAAGTCGCATTTCTCTCTTGGTCAAGAGGATCTTCTTGTCCGAAAACAAGTCAGCAATATGCTACCACAGCAATAAAGAAAATACTTATGCCTACACCACGAAAAACATTTTTTTTCATACGATTCATGCGAACGATTACTATAAAAATCTAAAAATAAAGTTATTTTTTATTTTTATATTCTTTTGTAAGATATTGCTTTTTTGTTTCCATGATAATCTTTTTGCAGTGCTATTCTCATTTCAGAATCGAAATACTATACTGATTTGCCTAGGAGAATCAATCTCTTTCTCTGCATAAGCCCTCGAAATGATTTCATGGTTTTCAGCGATTATTTTTGATAAAAAATAACTGAAATACAGCATTCCAGTTATTTCACCAGCGTTTTCTTGGAGAACCGGCATCTCTCTCCGCCGTTGAAGAACATGGATTTTTTCCGTGTTCATCATTCGTTTTCGGGAAGGAATTTTTCGTATGAAGTGATGATGCCGCCATGCAATTTCGGATGCGTAGCGAATACTTGCGTGATAGTATAATACAGCTTTTCCAGGTCATAGGTATTCATCCTGAGTCCGTACGGCGGATTGGAGACCACCGTTCATATCAGGTCCGGATCGTTGATA
>CAZWTC010000108.1:0-1931 GCA_964637175.1 uncultured Candidatus Peribacteria bacterium | reverse complement strand
ATGATCCGGCTGTTCATTCTTTATGGTTTCTCATGACAAGACGATAGAACTCATCAATCCCAAGAAGATAGCTCTCACCAAAGTGATATTCAAGGTCATCCCTTTCGCTTCTGAAGAGCAGTATCTGAATTCCAACTGACTTTGCGAAGAAGGGAATTATCTGCATTGTCTCAATACTCCAGGATTCCGGATGCTATTCAAAGCATACAGCGTGAATTATTGAAAGCAATGGGCAAGCCATGTTACGGTGCCTTTCCAGCAATTCTTCTAATAGACTTTAGAACTTAGCTCTTAGACCTTAGATTTTAAACTGTAAATCAAAGTGTATGAAGAAAAGGTGAAATATCAGCATTCTCGTCATCTTCGTCTTGCTCGCATCATCGCTGCTGGGAATTTTGTCTATGAATTTCGTCCAACAGATGATGAAGCAGTCTGCTGTCGTTAATTCCTATTATAAAGCATATTATCTCTCCAAAGCATGAATTGAACTCGGGCTTGTCCAGATCAGCTATCGCGGCATCTGATTCGAATATGCAGTGCATACCTGAGATGCTATTGTGCGTGATAATTTTTTTTCCGGTTTTGATTTCCGTTTATCGACAACCATTTCCGGAACCGCTTCATTGCTGTCCAAAAAATTTCGGCAGGGGAGCGGCTGCGAATCCCCTTATGTCCTCAGCGGCGGCGATTCATTGATTGTGCCGCTTTTCAGGGAGATATATTCATGAGCGGTGGCGGGAACATTCGATACGTGAATCAATTATCAGAATCTTGCTGATCTCTTCAAACGTGATAAGATCCAGATAGAAAATATTTCTTCTCCTGACAAAGTCACGTTCGGATTGCTAATCTTATCCGGTGATGAATTGTATGAAAACGGCGTATTCTTCAGATCATGATCACTCAGCACTTCATCATTGAATGAATTCAAAACCGCATTTGAAAACTATATGACGGAGATCGATAGGAATTTCGTCAATTATTACGGATCAAGCCAGCTGATAGAAAACGGATTCAAAATATATTTTATGATATCCAATACCGCTTCTGCCGACCAATCATTCTGTGTGCAGACGATTTCCAATCCGCTGGAAACAGTTGATGTCCTGCCTACTGATACGTTTTTCCTCGAGAGTCAGGCGTCCTATGGCGATCAAAGCGTCGCTTTGGATGCTTCCTATGCACAGCCTATCCCGAGCTTCTTATTCAGTACCTATAGCAATTACTAATATTTTCTCTACCTTGACTTTTTGTCTGAAATAGATATTAATGTTTTATTGAAAATAAAAAATGTTAACTAAATAAGAATAATATGAAAAAATTTAAGATTATTGTCGGATTCTTTTTATTGCTTATTTTCGTGATACTATCAGCTCCTTTCTTCCTTTTAAAGGATGTCATATTATCATTTCTCTGTTATATCGCTATTGCTTGCATCAAGTTGATAGCAAAAGGCATTAATTTCTTTTTTTGCAGGGTACCTTGTACCCAACCAGCTGAATAGGCTGGTTTTTTTAAAAAAATCCTGACTTCTTTAAAGCCAGGAGTATATTTTTTGTTAAAGTCTAAGGTCTAAGAACTAAGGTCTATTTAGAGTTTTCCCATCAAGTCTTCCATCTTGCTTGATTGTTCCTGTTTCGCTTTTTGTGATAGTTCATCCCTATCGATGGTTTGTATAACCGCATCCCGCCTCTTGAGTCTCATCTCCCTTTCTTGGTCGATGGTATTTTTCTCATTTTCATCCTCGGCTTTGAGCGCATGGAGATTCATCTGTTCTTCGATGTAGATTTCGTATAATCTGAGGATCTGGAATGATCGCAATTCAGAAACGGTCTTCACTACGCTTTGATCTCAGCTTTTGACTGCTATGTAGAGTTCTTTTTCTTTTTTCCCTTCTTCCTTTTTGAGTTCATAATCGCTGCTGAATGATC
>CAZWTC010000107.1:0-1932 GCA_964637175.1 uncultured Candidatus Peribacteria bacterium | reverse complement strand
AGATGACCAAAAGAAAATTGAAAACATCAAGGAACTAAAATCAGTTGCTTCCACCTTCCCTAAACTTAATGGTTTTTTAGAAAATATTACTTTAGTTCAACAAGAATATTCCTTACAAGAAAAAAATGACTAAATTGATTATTAGTCATTCGTCATTATTTTCTGAGCTTATATATGAGCTTAAATACCCGATACCAAAATTTATTCACTACGATATCGTAGCTTCCATAGAGCTCGCTCTTGGTTCCACCAAGCGACTCTTTGAACGCTGAGACGCTGGCGAGCGGATGCTTGGAAAAGCCGGTCGGCGCTCAACCGCCGGTATCGACTGATCTGAATCCGTTCTCTCTCGCTCGGGAAAAGAGCTTGAATTTCAAGAAATGCTGGACGCCCCTATTGCTGTAGTTCCTATCAAAGAATCCGTACGGACAGTAGATCAATGTCCCGTCGAAGAGACATATCGTTCACGCGATCATTTCGCCGTCCTGGAATGCGCCGATCAGCATTCATTTTCCCTGACCAATATAGCCTAGCAATCCTTCGTATTGCGCTTTTGAAATAGTGTTGAATCCTTTCGTATCTGCGGTTTTTTGCCGTTTAGCAAAGAATTCTTCATACCTTTTTTTGTCGAGGATGCGATATTCCATCCCTCACGAAATGGCTTTTTTGGTGCGTTTTCTGCAGCTTTCATTCATATCTTTCAGAAGCTCCTCATCGGATTTTGTCGTATCGTAGACGATTCATGCAGCAGGCATATTCTCTCTGAAAGCAGTTCTTAGGCCATAATCGGAATATAAACATTGTTGGAGTCCGAGCCTCAGCTCTTTCATATCTTCCCTGAATTCCTCGCATTTCTGCGTGCTATTTTCGAAGCTGATGATGTCATTGATGATCCCTACTTGGAAGAAAAAACATTTTTTACTGAATTTTTTTTTCAGATTCGCTAATTCTTTTTTGACATATTCCTTGTCCTCGGGAAGCTCGATCCCCATGATCTGATATCGCTGCAATTTCCGCGGACCTATGGTTTTCATCTTTATGCTTCCGAAATATTCCTTACCAAAAAGCTCCACGGTAAACATCGGTTTACGATAGATCTCGTGCTGGATATCCTTTCGGAGCTGGGATTGATATAAATTATACATTGAGAACAAAAAGATAAATTTTTTTTATTTCGTAGAGACGTCCATTTATGGCGTCTTATTTTTTATCATTACACGCGATGATTTTTTTATAATTACATGCGATTTATCGCGTCTCTACGGAGTATTTTCTTATTCTACCGTTATATCCACTTCTTCTCCTGTTTGGAAACTGACTTTCGCTGCTCTTGTCCCTGACATGATATCGTCAGCGAACGAAGAAAGATCGTGTTTTGACGTCACGATGAGATGAGATAACTCAGTCCCTAAACCGATTTTTTTCTCTGTCTTGTATCCACGCACTTTTTCTACGACAATAAGCAACTCCTCTACTGCAGCGTCGATAGCAGTCAAGTCCTGCGTGATAGGGAATATATCATCGTTTGGAAAAGATAACGTATGAACAGATTCAGAGAGAATATTTTCTTTGTAATAGGTCTGATATAATTCTTCCGTAATAAACGGCAGATATGGCGCGATCAATTTGATGATAGCGAGAAAGGTATGATAGAGCGCAAACTGAGCGGAGATTTTTTGCTTATTTCCATCAGCATATTTTTCCGGTTTGTAGATTTTCTCTTTCACGATCTCCAGGTAGTTGTCACAGAAATCATGCCGGAAGAATCTTTCGAATTCAAGTTTTGCCTGACCATATTCGTAGGCATTGAGATACTCCGTCATAGCCTTGGAGGTCTTATTGGCTTGCTGGAGCATCCAAAGATCGATCGGAAGCAGATCGCTTTCTGAAAGGCGGGTATCTTTATCAAAGTCGGAGAGATTCATGAAGACG
>CAZWTC010000106.1:0-1955 GCA_964637175.1 uncultured Candidatus Peribacteria bacterium | reverse complement strand
GTCGTTTTATCGTTTAATCGATATCTATGCAAAAATCAGAAGTGAATACCTGAGAGATCAAAAGACAGATCGAAGATAATAATTTCAAACGATATGTATTGAGTGTAGTATCCGGCCAAGAAGATCTCGTGATAGAGAATCTGAAAGAAAGGATGAAAAAACAGGAACTCGAAGCAACAGTAGAGGATTACATGTCGCCGATGGTCAATGAATCATCGCTCAAAAAATGAGAGAAAATCATCAAACAGAAAAAATTATATCCTGGATATGTATTCATCAAATCCAAGATGAACGACAAAATCTGGTATGTCATCAGAAATACGCCGGGAGTGAGATTGATCGTAGGAGCTGAAACACGCCCTATTCCATTGACAGAAGATGAATATACAAAGATCATGGATCAGATAAAAAAATCACAAGAAAGATCAGAACTCAAAATACCGTTTAAAGAAGGCGATGTCGTCTTGCTTAAGACGGGAGACTTCAAATGAATGAAAGGAAGTGTAAGAAATATAGACCCAGAAAAGTGAACAGCAATCGTAAATATCGAAATGTTAGGAAGGCTTACCCCTGTAGTGATTGATTTGGACAAAGTTGAGCTCATGAGTTAATCATATATCCTTTACAGAACACAAAAACATAATGAATAATTAATAATGAATAATGAATAATGTAGGAATTGTATACTCACAAACTATTGTAAATTACGATAGTTCATAAGAAAACAAATCCATCATTTATAATTTATCATTTATAATTTAGCATTAAAGTTAGTGTTGCTTCTCTGTGAAGAGCTTTTATTTGCTGATCATCTAGGATGCATACAAAAGAGCAAAAGATCTTGAGATTCTCTATGATATTACTCTTTTTGGCACTGATGATCGTATATATTGTGTGGTACCAAGTACAATGAAATGAAGTGAAAAAACTGCTTCAGCCGCAAGATTCATGATCAGGTATACAGATCCTCAGTAAAAGCTGAGATGATGTGCCTACTATTAGTTCAGCTTTTGATGCCAATACCTTGTGATCGACTATTACTACGACAGGAGAAAGTAATACGGCAACATGAATAATGATGACAAACTACAAAACGTGAATAACTATAATAAACAAAACATGAACCACGATTCCTGTCCAAAAAACAACGACAGGGACGATGAATGCCAATATCAAATTGCTTTCCGGTACCAGTATTTATTACTGATCGATAGCAATCATAGAAAAACTATGAATAAAATATCAATATGCGTTGACCGATCAAACGTGAATATGGTATATCTATCTCGGTACGCCGAGTTATGATTTTGCGAGCATCGCAAGAGCGCTCAAGGGAAACTTATATACCTTGGCTACAGAACAAGATATACTCCAAAACAAATTATTCGGAAACAAAGTAGTCTTTATCAATCTTCCTGAATACAAGGACAAACAAGTGATCATGCTGCTCTATCTCAATGACGGCATATGGCTTGTACAGGTAGACTACAATGCATATCATAAATCTAAATCATACCTCAAATCTTTATTTACTGATTACTAAAAAACATGGCAGGAAAAATCACTAACATTCTCAATCTCGAAATACCAGCGGGAAAAGCTCAACCAGCACCTCCATTAGGACCTATGCTTGGAGCAAACGGAGTTAATATCGGACAATTCATCAAGGAATTCAACGAAAAGACTATGGACCTCATGAAACAATTCGGCGGAGCAGACGTAAAAGTAAAAGCTCAATTGACTATCTACGCAGATAGATCATTCGATCTCAAAATCTGAAGTCCTGTGACATCAAACTTGATCCTTTGGAAACTCAATCTCAAATCATGATCAGGAGAACCGAATAAGAATAAAATCTGAAAACTTACCAAGAAGGACTTGGAAGAGATCGCTACCCTCAAAAAATGAGATATGAATTCCGAAAACCTTGAATCTATGATGAAATCTATCGCAGG
>CAZWTC010000105.1:0-1977 GCA_964637175.1 uncultured Candidatus Peribacteria bacterium | reverse complement strand
AGAGTCGTCTCTTTGTCAGCATTGAGAAAATTCGTCATCACTGCGGATGGCATGCATTATGCCAATGAAGTGAATGAACAGATCAAAAGGCATCATATGAAATATAGGGAAATCCCTGTACATATCCGTTATACGCAGCATAGTCTCACCAAGTGACATAGACAGAAAAACTCCAATAGCCTCAAACTTGCCGCTGAGATGATCTATAAAAAACTGTTTTTCAAATAAGTTTAGCGGGAAGCGGGAAGCAGAAAGCATGAAGCGGGAAGCATGAAGCTTGAAGCATAACGAAGTGACTATAGTTTGTAAAAAGACAATTCTTACATTATTCATTATTAATTTTTAATTATTTAGTATACGAGTTATGATAGATATCAAGAAAGTTCGTGATGATGTGAAGGCATATAAGCTCATCTGCCAACGTAAGGGGAAAAATATCGATGTAGATGCTATCCTTGCCAAGGATGATCAGAGAAAGGAATTGCAGCTCAAAATCGATACCATGAAACATCAGCAGAAAGAAATGGCAGCAAAAAAAGATTATGAGTGAGCCAAAGCGTTGAAGGCCGATATCCAATGATTGGAAGATCAGTATCAGGTCCTTGTCGCCGAATTAGATAAGGCATTATTGACGATGCCAAATACCGCTTTGCATCCTGATGTACCTATCGGCAAAGATGAAACCGAAAATGTCGTGGTCAAAACATTCGGGAAAGTTCCGGATTTTGATTTTGAACCGAAAGACCATATGACGCTCATGAAACAGTATGATATGGTTGATGTGGAAAGAGGAGTGAAGCTCGCATGAGCTCGCAGCTATTTTCTCAAGGGCGATGGAATGCTGCTCGAACAGGCAGTCCTTCAATATACTTTGAAAAAACTCGTAGAAAAATGATTCACCCCTATGATGGTTCCGAATATCGTCAATCCTGAATGCCTTGTCGGTACCTGATATTTCCCTGGCTGAGAAGAAGACGCATATCGGATGGAAAGGGATAACCAGCGATTGATCTGAACATCTGAAATACCAGTGACAGCATATCATATGAATGAGGTTTTGGAGGAAAAAGAATTACCAAAAAGATATTGCTGATATTCTGCGTGTTATCGCAGAGAGGCATGAACCTACGGAAAAGATACTGCCGGACTGTATAGAGTCCATCAATTCTCTAAAGTGGAGCAGGTAGTCATCTTGCCGGAGGATGAAAAGATGTCGAACGAATATCATCAGCAGATTCTGCAGAATGCTATGGATATCCTTGATGATTTGAAGCTTCCTTATCGTCTCTTGCAGCTTTGCAGCTGAGATCTTGCGATAGGAAAATATAACTCTCATGATCTGGAATGCTGGATGCCTTCACGTAAAGCTTACGGAGAAACGCATTCTGTGACTTCATTCCTTGATTTCCAAGCACGCAGATTGAATCTACGTTATCGTGATGGCGAGGGTAAAGTGAAATATTGCTACACCATGAACAATACTGCTATCGCAACACCAAGAATCCTCATCGCACTTATCGAAAATAATCAGCAGAAAGATGGAACCATAAAAATTCCTGAAGTCTTGGTTCCCTATATGGGCAAAAAAGTCATCGGCAAATAAAAAAACCAGTCGAGACGACTGGGAATTTCTTGATATCATTATTCTTCCAGTTTATTCCAGGATATGTTTTTTACAAAATCCACAGGAATAATCAGTTCTTCCTTATTAAGAAAAGCAATATACAACATTCCATTGCTGGCTATGTTGGTGATTTTCCCCCACGCTTTAAAGTTTTTACTGAAAAGCGTTTTTTTTGGTACGTTCTGCTCTTCTAAGTATTTTGTTATAGAATCTTTGAATGTGAAGCATAGACTTGCATTTTCATCTTTGAAAAATTCCAATATACCAAGTTTCACTTCTTTTTGTTTTTTATCAAATTCTTTCATGTTTTTTGTTTTTTTTATGTGTAGATATACATATGAATTCTTATGAAA
>CAZWTC010000104.1:0-2002 GCA_964637175.1 uncultured Candidatus Peribacteria bacterium | reverse complement strand
AAAAGATTTATCCTATTACATTTTTGATCAATGCAGCAGACTTCTTTTTCTCATATTTGATTTTTTGTCATGTCTACTATTTCGCCGTTGGGTAATATATTCCAATAATGATCCTGATGGTTACAAAAAACAATATCGCCTCAGAAGTAATCTTGGACAACTAATGCAGTGATGGTACAATGGCCGATACAAGGATTTTCTGATGTTCGTTTCTCTACTAATTTAAAGTAACAAGTATCTTTGTTTCGGGATTTTTTGAGAGCTGATTCTAATTGTGTGATGTTCATTTATAATGAAAAGTAAAATTATCCTATACTATTTTCCATCTCCAGTTCTACTAACTTATTCAATTCTCCCGCGTATTCCAATGGGAGTTTTTTTATGACAGATGAGAAGAATCCGTTGACGATCATGGTGGTCGCTTTGTCCTTTGTCAGTCAGCGGGACATGAGGTAGAAAAGTTCAGATTCATCTATTTTTCATGCGCTGGCCTCATGGGCGACGATAGCCGTTTCATTGTCTGATGTAATATTCGGGATGGTATTGGAGACTGAATCATCGTCGAATAAGAGTGCGTCGCATTGCGTATGATTTGTCGCTTGTTCAGCTCATTCTGCTATATGTACGAGTCAGCGATAGGTATTTATTCCGCCTGCTTTGGAGATCGATTTTGCGACAATATTGGATGAGGTGTATTTGCCGATGTGGATGACTTTGGATCATGTGTCTTGGTGCTGTCACTGCCCTGCTACCGCGATTCCGAGCATATCCGTCTTGCTGTAATCTCATTTCAAGATGGAACAAGGATAGAGCATTGTCGTGCGTGATCATAGGTTTCCATTGACTCGTTCCATATAGCCATGCTCCTCTATCATCGCTCTTTTGGTATTCAAATTGTAGGTGTTTGTCGATCGATTCTCTACGGAGGAATATTTCATCTTTGCATTCTTTCCTACAAAAATCTCGACTAATCCTGCATGCAACGAAGCCTTATCGAACTTCGGCGCTGAACATCCTTCGATATAGCTTCCTTCTGCATCGTCTTCTATGATGATCATGGTATGCTCGAATTGTCCGCCTGCATAGGTATTCATGCGGAAATACGCTTGCAAGGGGTCAGTAAGCTTGACTCATTTCGGCACATAAATGAATGTTCATCAACTCCGGACTGCTCCGTGCAATGCTGCAAACATATGATCGGTCGCAGGAACCAATTTCATGAAATATTTTTTCACTAATTCCGGATATTTGATGACGGCTTGCGGCATATCTTCGAAAATGATCCCTTTCTCCGATCGCTTCGCTTTGATCTGATGATACACGTTCAATGAATCGTATTGTCCTCCTGCTCATGCTAGATATTTCTGTTCGGCTTCAGGAATTCAGAGCCTTTTGAATTTCTCTTTGATCTCTTCTGGAACATCTGCTCGATTATTCGCATATCATGCATGATCTTTGTGCGGTTTAGCGTAGTAGACGATATCGTCGAGATTCAAGAGAGAAAGATCCGGTCACCGCTTAGGCAACTTCATAGCTTTGAAAATCTCTAAGCATTTCAGGCGATGAGCAAGCATTCGCTCCGGCTCTTTTTGTTCGGCAGAAATCTTCCTGACCGTGTCTTCGGTGAGACCGGTGAGGTACAGCTCGTATTGTATCTTGTCTGATGATTCTAGCGTAGACTTTAAACTCACAATGATAAATGCTAAATGATAAATGATAGATTGTTATGATCTGTAATTGAAAGATAGCGTGTTATATTCTTCAGTATCATACGCACAAATCCCTTGTTCATGCCACAAGACAAATTCAGCTATTCACACATCCAAAGCCATTTTGCTGCATATAGTGCAATACGGTTTGCCTGCATAGATGATATTTCCTTCTTTGTCTATTCTGATGAAATATAATCTTGATCATGCTATCTTGTCCGGATTTCTTTTGAGTGCGTCCATAATCGCTCTTTGTTCTGCATGGATGCAACATGTCTTATCCGATTTGAAAT
>CAZWTC010000103.1:1304-2066 GCA_964637175.1 uncultured Candidatus Peribacteria bacterium | reverse complement strand
ATATTTGTTTTGATGTCTTTTTTATCTGCGGTTGCTTTGGCTTCTAGTGTGTTTTTTCATTTGAAAAGATATTCTGCTAATTCATAACGCAAAGCAACTGTTTCTTCATCATTGCCTGATTTTGGCAGTCCATATGTAGTCAAAAAAGCGATGATCTTATCTCCGGAAAATAATTCTTTGGTCACTTCTCATTTTTCACCGTATCTATTTGATCCTGTATATTCAGTTGTATACGTTATCTTTCAGGTTTTCAATATTTCAATATATTCATTGAAGATCGTCTTATCTTCTAATATGGTATTTAGATTTTCAATCGTTTTATTCATCTTATCTGCTCAATCGATAGACTTGGAAATCTTACATTCTGAAATATCAGTTTCTATAGCAGACAATATAATATCTCACGATTCATACGACAATAGGAATTCATCCTTTGCATCTACCTTCCTGATATAGGTCAAAACCTCAACCATTTTGGTTTTTATATTTTCTTCATTTCGTCATGTACTATCCAATAAATATGCAATTATAACATCCAATCATTTCTTTGCTTCCACACTCTGACTATAACTATGAAAAATTCTTGTCGTCTCTAGTTCCAATTCATCCCATCTCAAATCCTTTATTTTTTTATTTTAGACACTTTATTATCTTCCTTAATACTAGATGAGGTATTTTTTTTATTTGATATAATCATTCATATTCCTCCTTTGCTACAAGCTTGTTCAATGCATCCATGCTCAGCCCCACAACCGCACCTGT
>CAZWTC010000103.1:735-1294 GCA_964637175.1 uncultured Candidatus Peribacteria bacterium | reverse complement strand
GAAGCTTCAATCACAGCATATGATCTGATTCATCTCATTCATACTTTGGCTGTGCAACATCTTTCTTTTCCAGATAGAGCGCATAGATTTCACCAGCCTTGATAATGGTCTGCAATTGTAATTTCTTCTCTGCTAGTGTCATAATTTCATCACTCGTCTCTATATTCTTTGTCGTCATCATTACTTCAATATCTTCACCAAAATTAGTTTTGATTACGCTTGCAGGAAAAGTATCGGCTATAGCCGTCAATAGTTCTTTCAAAGCTGTGGCATATCCCGTATCATATTCTGCGAATCCCACCAATTTGGTTATCGCTGCCTGTATTTCTACTACTTCATCATTGATGGATTTTCCTGCATCGAGCGATTTTTTGATTGTCGGCATCTCTGTGATCAAAGCAGTTATCTCTTTCAGATATGCTTTCTTGTTCGCTTCGACATCGGTGGTTATCTTTTCTGTGATTCTGCTTTTTATCTCACTGAGTTTTATCTTGCTTCCGTCATCCATCGTAATCTCCGGATCTTCTTCATTATTCGCCGCTTTTTGGATAAGCGCTTG
>CAZWTC010000103.1:248-725 GCA_964637175.1 uncultured Candidatus Peribacteria bacterium | reverse complement strand
AAGCAGAGCTTTCCGTTTCTCTACAGGAACGTTTTCCTCGAATCCTCTTCCTGTCTGTCTGATGGTATTATATTCGAAATCCTTGTATTTGCGTACAAAATAATATGAACGCAGAACATTTTTCCATTGGTCATTGGTCAATGGTTGCAATGATGTTTCCAGATCGGTGAATTTCTGTCACAATTCCAATCTCCGGATATACGGATTAGTCTGATTCCGAACAAACGAACTTTCATTGGTTATCCTTTGTCCATCTATATCGATCGGATCGTCGAATTGTACATTCGCCCGCAATTGGATCATCTTGATCTCCTCTGGAGTATAGGGATTCAATATTCAGAAATTATTTTTATCATTGATCTTTTTCGCTTCAACTATCGATATCACTGCCTTGCCTAGATTCTCTTTGAGGCTTTTCTCCAAATCTGTCTCTCCTTCTTTCAACTCAGCCGCTAATGCGACGATATTCTCTTTCTT
>CAZWTC010000103.1:0-238 GCA_964637175.1 uncultured Candidatus Peribacteria bacterium | reverse complement strand
GACAAGCTTGTCTGTCTCCTGGGTATTCAACTGTTCCAATATCGCCTGAGGCATGAATCCATGAACGAAATAAAACTCTTATATATCCTTGATCATGATTTCCAATTCCTGATCTGCATCTTCATTTTCCCTTTCTTTCTCTTCCTTTTTTTTCAATCTCTTGACTATCTCCATTCCTTGTTGTACCTTCGATTTCTCTTGTTTGTTTTTGGTTTTTTTCAATGCTTTGGCTATGGCA
>CAZWTC010000102.1:0-2075 GCA_964637175.1 uncultured Candidatus Peribacteria bacterium | reverse complement strand
ACGAAAGTGGTGGAGGATTGGGAGGGAAACGAAGGAGGGTTTGACTACACAACTATCTCTTCCCCAAATATCGGATACAGTGTATACTTCCTGATATTCGTCACTTTCTTGTTCCGTTTCTTATCATGCAACAAACATTTATTGGTAATCAATTCTTGCAATTGTCCGCTCTTGTTCATTTCTACAAAGACTAATTTTTTGATCTGCTTCACGTGCGCATCCAAAAACTCCTTCAATCTCATATCCAACGGTTGGAATACCTTCAAAACTATCAGACCATATTTCAATTTTCAATCTTTCAATCCCGCCTTGCGGGACTCCGCTACGCTTCGTTTTCAATTCTTTTGTTTAATATAGTCTTCGAGGACATAACGATTGAATCCGAAGGTTACGAAGAAAATCTTCGCTTCAGGGTTGATGATCTCATGGCCGTAGAAATCCTTGGTGAATTCCTGCTGTACGAACGTATCAAGTTTTTTGAATCTCTTGTCTTGCTGTTGTTTCTTGATGGCCGGATCTTCATTGGTAGCGCCATATTCATCATGTTCGTAGGAAGTAGCGATGAATTCGCCATTCTCCGTTCATGGCAAGACGACCGGAGATATTCCGTCAGAAGTAAGTTCATATCTCTTATATCAAACATTGTCATTCTGAACCGAAGGTGAAGAATCTAGTGTGGACTTATTCATACCCTTCATTTCATTCAGGGTGACAGATGAAAGCACTTTCCCACGATTCACAGGTTCAGCGACTAACTTGCTCTTATCCACGGACAAATAGGATTCAGAATATTGTTTGTCGATCAGGAAGATCACTGGATGCTGATATTGGTCAGATCGATTCAATGCCTTACCGATAAGATAATACCCATCTTCATAAGTAGATGGTGCTAACACGATAGGGAAGGTATCTCAGAAACTTGCATTCAGCGCATAATTGATGTCTGATTGACCAGTATAGGTCGGCGTTCCCGTACTCGGTCCATCACGCTGAGAAAGCACATAGACTCCTCATAATTCTGCCTGATTGGAGAAACTGATAGACTCTGTCATCAATGCAAATCATCCTCAGCTCGTTCCTGTCATTGCCCTTTTGCCAGCAAATTTTGCTCCGAGCATCGCCATACTGCAGGCTATTTCATCCTCTCCCTGGAAAAATATACAATGTCATTCTGAGCCAGTCGAAGAATCTAGTGATCACTTATACCCTTCACTATGTTCAGGGTGACAAAAGGGAGCTATGACGTCGATAAGCGAACTAGCAGGAGTCATCGGATAAGCAGAGTAGAAATCCATGCCGCTGGCGATGGCTCATGTTCAGATGATCTCATTTCCGAAGACGAATTCCTTGGCCGGTCAAACATTCTTGGAAAGATCGTAGACGGGAGCCTTGAAATACTCATATCATTGGTTCAGAACCTCCACATTAGCGGTCAGCACTTCGCCGGAGAATTGAGCAGCGAGTAATTTCTCGCCTTCCTCGCGAACGATGCCGAGCAGTTTCAATGTTGCACCGAAAAAATAGACGTTCTTATATTTTACGGTAGTGTCCTTGAGTTTGTGAATCTTCTTGAGGATATAGATCTTCTCGTTCTTGGTGATCGAATAGTCGTCGAAGGGGAAGAGATGATCGATCTTCTTGGTGATAAAAGGGTTCGTATCAGAGATATACAAGAAGAAGTCGTTATTATCTCCCTTGATGACAGAGGCATATTCCTTATCACCGAGGATGGTGTATCATTTGGATGCGAGCAGCTGGCCAAGAAGGAGTCATGAAGTATTGACTCAAGTTCACGCAGCTCACGAGAAGCCGATTGAAATGTTCATACTTTTTCACTAATAGACTAAAAGAACAGTAATGAGGCTTCGTCTGTAATGATTCCTTGGGAATGTAATAAGCATTACGCCAAAGGCAAATTACGCCACAGGCACATTACACGAAGTATATTACAATAGCTTATATCAAAAGTAGAATAATTTACAATTGAAAAATCCCCGGCTTTTCTTACCTATAGTTCATAAAAAAACAATGAATAATGAACAATTGATAATGAATAATGTTGGATTTTACTTAAA
>CAZWTC010000101.1:0-2094 GCA_964637175.1 uncultured Candidatus Peribacteria bacterium | reverse complement strand
CAAGATCACTATGAAACGTTGGATCGATAGCGCTGATCTCTTTATCATTAAAAGGATATATTCACAGGATGCTATTAACGTACGGAGGGAATTTCTTGAACGTATCGCCCATCGCGACAACATAATGATTAACGACTGTTTCTTCTGTCTGGATTTCTTCAAACAATTGACGAGTCACCAGCTTATTGAAAATACGTCTGAAATAATCTTCTCGTTCTGTAAATCATTTGCTCTCGTCAAAATTTCTTCTTCATAATCTAAACAGCTCTTTTTTGATATCGCCATTGGTTACGATGATAGCGTCAAGATTCTTAGCCAATGATTCGTCGATTTCAGCAGCATGATCGGCACAAAAACCATCCCGCTGAGTCTTGAAAACAGACAAATTTTGATGCGGACTAAAGATAGTTATCGGCAAAGGGAATTGAGCGTCAAAAGCTTTTTTCAGACCACCCTTGAGTTCGTTTCTCATCTTGGTGACAGCAACAGTAACCATAACCCTTTCAAGAGGATTATAATTTGGCATCAAAATACGTTCCACATGAGCAGCAAAAGTTTGACCAAGCTCTATTTTTTCTTTTTTCAAAAAATCTTTCCAAACAATGATAAGATCATCAAGGGTTTGTATTTTTCCGTCAGACGACACAATAAACGTACGTGCATCAAATCATGCGACGGTTGCAAATCTGCTGAAAGCAGTAGCGGGAAGATTATTGTTGTCGTTTTCGCAAAATGCTTTGAGTTGTTCAAGACTTTGGCTTATGACATGTCCCTCTATGTCTTCAGCCTTAATGAAATCATTATAAAGCTTGCTTGTCTTATCAGCAATCTGTTTGAATGAAAATCACCTATTTTCAAGCACCTCAATATATATAGGCAAATCTTTCTTATCGATCGTATCAAGCAGATTAGGATATTCTAGTTTGAAATGCTCCCGGAACTGCTCGAGATATTTTTGATCGCCATACAGTTCAATCCTCTTGGATTCAGAGATTTTAGCAAAATTTGTAAACGCTCATGTAAGCTGATCCATAAAAATATCTGAAACATTGGTTTTTTTTGCACCGGTTTCAGGAGTTTGGTCACGATCGATATGCTTGTGATGTTTCGACTTTTTTACCATGGATCAATGCTATGTAGATATAAAATTTTTTGCTTTCTGTTTCACGCTTCATGCATCATGCTTCATGCTTCATGCTTCATGCTTTCCGCTTCATGCTTTATATAAGTATAATCATTTCACAAAAAAATGCAAAAAAACCGCAAAACAAAAACACTGCATATTTCATCAGTGTCTAAGGTCTAAAATCTAAGGTCTAAGCGCTTATTATGGTTGGAAAAGGGTTTCTGGGACGAATACCACTTTCTTTACGCCGGGGAACTGCAATGCGGTCTTTTCGATGCTGTTGGACAAGATCAACATACGAGCTGATCAGCCGTCGGTGAACCCGGGAACATCTGAAAATTCGAGCGTCAATGTTCCGTCAGCTGCAAGATCAGCAGACAATAAGGCGAATTTTGCATTAGGGAATTCGGTGATGAATCACTGCTTTCTTTCCGTAGCTGTCAATTTTCATGCGATCAATTCGTTGATGGTATCTATGAGAAGATTTTTGCTTGCAGGGAAGATACGATAGACAGGCAAAAGAGATGATACGTTCACCTGCTGCTCAGGAGCCAATTTCTGATCTTCCGTCTGATTGAAATAATATAAGGCGATCTTGGTCGGAGCAGTCGTCTGGAATGAGGAAGTCTGTACGGATGTCTCAGGTTCAGATTGAAGTTTTTGGTTGATAAGGTCAAGTTGCGCTTTGATGCTATCAAACTGTTCGGTAAGTCCGGTAGTCGCTCCTCCCGTCAGACAGATCTGCTGGACAGTACCGAATCGTGAGCCTATTTCTCTGCCTAGCGGTTTATTGAATAGTCTCATATATGATCGGAACAGGAAAATGATAAGAAACCAAAATACGGTAGTCCGGAAGATTTTTTTCATACGCAATGATGAAAAGATAAAAGACACAAACAGCATTCTGCCTCACGCTTCACGCTTATTTAGTCGTTCCTGTAGTTGTCGTTTCGACAGAAGGAGTGGAA
>CAZWTC010000100.1:0-2159 GCA_964637175.1 uncultured Candidatus Peribacteria bacterium | reverse complement strand
TTAATCGACAACGTCCTGCATTTCATAAAACTCTATGATATCTCAGATTTCTATCCTTTTGCCGGTCGTCACTTTTACCCCGCATTCTTCTCCTTCGCCGACTTCTTTGACTTCATCCTTGTTCTTGTGAAGCGAAACGACATGACCGGTACAGAGAATATCTTCGCCTCTCATGACCGTGAATTTAGGTTTGCCATGAAGTTTTCCGAAGATGACTTTTCATCAGACAGTCATATCCTTGTTTTTGGTGAAGAAGACAGCAAGCACTTCAAGTTTTGCGAAGAGGACTTCATGTTGTTCTATCTCTACCATTCCGAGAAGAAGCTTATTGAGATAATCCGTGAGTTCATAGATGATATCAAAATTTTTCATCTCTATCTTCATCGCATCAGCTTTCTTTTTCAAGATGGCATTCATAGAGATATTGAATCCCAAAAGCAATGCTCCTGAAGCTTGTGCAAGGGAAAGATCAGAATCAGAGAAATAACCTACGTTTGCTTGGATGATTTTTATCGTAACGTTTTTTGGCAATTGGATTCCGTTGACCGCTTGCTGAAGCGCTTCCAGACTGCTTGATCCATCAGACTTCAGGATAAGCTTGAGTTCTGCTCATACGTTGCCGGATTGCAATTGAGAGATGAATTGTCTCACAGCAGAATCGCCGGAATTTTTGCTGACTTGTTCTTGGATAAGCGATATCTTTTCTTGTGCTTCTTTTTCATTTTTCACTACTTCTACGATACGTCCTGGTTCCGGCAAATCAGTGATACCAAGGACTTGCACTGGTTCTCATCAGGTCGCTGAAGTGATGCTTTGTCATTTCCGATTCTGCATCCTTCTGATCTTTCCTGTGGTATTGTATGCTACTACGATATCTCATATTTTAAGCGTTCCTGTCATCACGATGATAGTAGAAACGACTCATTGTTTAGGATCTTTGTGAGCATCGACAACGACACCGACAGCTGATCTATCAGGATTATATTTGAGGTCAAGCATTTCGGCCTGGAGCAAAACCGTTTCGAGAAGTGCAGGAATTCATTGTCCTGTTTTGGATGAGATTCCAATCATAGGTGTATCGCCTCATCGATCTTCTGGAGTAAGTCCGTATTTTGCAAGATCCTGTTTGATTTGATCGAGTTTTTTTCCTGGTTTATCGATTTTGGTGATCGCAACGATGATAGGCACACCAGATTCTTTGGCATGTCAGATGGATTCAACGGTTTGCGGCATCACGCTATCATCAGCAGCTACGACGATGATCGCTATATTCGTCAATTTCGCTCATCTCGCTCTCAGGCTCGTAAAGAGTTCATGTCCTGGAGTATCGATGAAACAGATCTTTTTATTGTTATATTCTACGACAGAGGCTCAGATGGATTGAGTGATTCCTCCTGCTTCACCTTCAGCGACTACGGTCTTTCTGAGGTAATCAAGCAATGAAGTCTTTCCGTGATCCACATGTCCCATGACAGTGACGATAGGAGATCTTGGAAGCAGATGTTCAGCGTCTTTGTCCATATCCAGAATCGCTTGCAGATCTCAGCTCATGAATGTCTGGACATCGACTTTATTATCATGTTTCTTGACGACAACGCCGAATTCTCCTGCAATCAATGCCGCCGTATCAAAGTCCAACGAAGCAGTGATAGAGGTCATGATTTTGTTCTGGATTAATTTTTTCATGAGTTCCGGCAATGGCACTCACATTTTTTCAGAAAACTCTTTTACGGTTATTTTGTCATCTATATATATCTCTATCTTTTTGACGAGATTAGCTGATGTAGTAGCGATTTTCTGTATTTTCGGTGCGGTTTTTATCGGTTGTGCTGCAGCTGGTTTTGCTTGTTGGAATGATGGTCTGTTGAATGGCCTATGCTGTTGATCGCCTCTTTGCGGCGGTCTGCTTGCAGCTCAAGCAGGTCTGAACGGTTTGGATCATTGATATCCGGTCCTTGAGGGAAATTGTTTGCCTCCGTGTTGCGGAGCAGCATTTCTAGGTTTATTGCTGATAGGTCTAGAACTTACGAACGAGTCGTCTTTTCTTCCTACTATATGTGTTGTTGTCTGTTCGACTTTATCAAAGGACATAGGACTGCGTCTAGGCTTTTCAAGCACAATGCTTTCTTGCTGTTCTTCTTCCTTGCGTTGTTCTTCCT
>CAZWTC010000099.1:1099-2200 GCA_964637175.1 uncultured Candidatus Peribacteria bacterium | reverse complement strand
TGACTGCTGCCATGAGTGCGCATGTCCCAATTGTAAAAGATGTTGAGCCGTTTAAGTCCGGGATTGAGGATGTTCAAAAGTTCGCAAAAAACATCAGCCAGGGACACCCTGAATGGGGGATGTATGACAAGGTGTACTCGCCGCAAAGTGCAGAGGAGGCACTTTCTGTCGCAAAAAAAATAGCGGAGCGAAAAAAACAAGAAGATCAGGAGGGGTTGAATAGGTATAAAAAAAGAGCCGAAGAATCAATAGAAGCGGGTAAGACGCCGCATCTAAAGGATATGGTTTTTGAGATGGAACGCTTGTCGGGTGTGCCACCCGAAAAGGTTGATCAGGCAAAGAAAATCGCGGAGGCTATGATCGCACGCTATGCTGCAAAGGCAAGAGAAAAAGGGAAGATAGACGAGGCTTTTTTAGGTGAATTGACTGCCGAAACCTTTGGCGGCGAAACCGTGTATGAGTGGGGTCAGGCTTCTGTTACCGACTTTTTTGTATCTAAAAAAAGAAATTGTGTCGCGGTTGATTACGCGCAAGAAATGGTGATTGAAGAAGCAATTGAGGCATTGCCAGAATCCGAACAGCAAAGATATTCCTTTGGTTCGAATGAAGTAAAGCAGCATGTTCGCACAGTCGTAACGATTTCATTGGATTCGATTTCACGATCATTCTTATTGGACGGCAAGGTTGTGGCTATCCCGGCAGAACAAGGGAAAGCGCCACAGCGATCAGCGACAATTGATAGTCTAACCCTAAAAAAGTCACTCGTAACAGCTAATCCAATTGAGATAGATGCTATTCCAGCAGCCCCAGGAAGTCCAAAAGAAATGGATACATTAATCGTGACGGTATCGAATGAGCCACTGAAAAGAAATATCAAGATTCGTGGTGAATTAGGTAATTCTGATTTTGTACAAAATCAACTTAAAATAGAGCAAATTGAACCGGTTCATCTTAGCAAAGAGGCTGAAGAGCAATTAAAAAACTGGAAAGATACTGCAAAGGCGGAAGATATTATTGAAATAGAGCTGCCTGAAAGGACAGCGATGGAAAAAATTCAAGAAATTATTTCGGATACGAAAAAAACACTAGATACAGGAATGA
>CAZWTC010000099.1:0-1085 GCA_964637175.1 uncultured Candidatus Peribacteria bacterium | reverse complement strand
TAACGAGCATTTCAGTCGGAGATACCTCAACTTGGTCTGCGGATGCGGTTAAGCAGCTCGCCAGAAAAGAATATCTATCGATAGGTATACAGCCGGATCAGAACGGCGACTTCGACCAAAGAATGATTGAAGAGTGGAAAAAGTCCAATGCGGATCCGAGCTGGGATGGAAATCAGATTACTGGAGGGGTATTGAGGATATTTTCTTTTTCAAATGATCAAGATGGTTATCTTGGAACGGTGGAGGAGAGGGAGGATCGTTTAAGAAAGTTCCCGATGAAAAAAGAATCGTGGCGTGCGCTAGTAAAAAATCTCCCACCTCGGTTTACGGAGATGGATATTCGAAGTCTTGAAGATCGTATGGATCCAGAGCATGGAAATTATGCTGAAGTTTTGGAATCACTTCCTCGTCCAACAACGATGATTTCCTATGCAGACATGTACCTAAAGATACCAACTGAAACTCGTGAAAAACTGCAGCGTCGGAGTATCAAGTTTATTTTTCCATTGGATGAGTACATGAAGATCGCGGAAAAGACTCCGGATATTGAATCGAATATGCTTATAGATGTATGGGATCAAGATGTGCCGAATCGCGATCTATCTGTTTTAGACCAGGTATATGCGGATTTCGTAAATGGAAAAATACCGGATTCAAAAAAACATCAAGAAATAAGAGGTATTATGCTAGACGCAGTAGAAAGATTGTATCGAGGCGGACTTACAGACCAAGAGCGAGCGACGGTGCAGTACTGGCACGATAGAGAAAAAAATGTCCCATTGCGTAAACGTCTGGATAAGATTATCGTTTTTCCTTCAAGAACTAATAGGTAAGGGTTTTCGCATCCTGGACGGTCTTGCCTTCTTTTTGAATTTTGACAAGCATCAAGCTCGTTCCTTGAGCACATGACAAAAGCACTTCGGTATTATGCAAAAAAACAACACCCGGTTCTTTCTCGATAAACGGGCCTATTTTTGCTTCATGAATCTTAATGCGTTTGCCTTCATGCATCATCCAGGTTCCCGGCCATGGAGTATAGGCACGAATCAATCGTTCTAATTCTTGTGAGGTTTTTGAAAAATCAA
>CAZWTC010000098.1:0-2212 GCA_964637175.1 uncultured Candidatus Peribacteria bacterium | reverse complement strand
CTGTTTTTCAAAGTTAATTGAGACACAAAAAAATCCGAGGTATCGAAAGATTTTTATGATGTCGAAATTATCCCGATGTAAAATCGGGATCCATAAAAAAAAACTCCCGAGAAAACTCAGGAGAACACTAATAAATTTTCAAAATAATTAATTAATCTGGAATTTTTTAGAAATCAGATTCCAAATCTGTGAATGAACATTTTCTACAGATTGATTGGCATTGATAATATTCCAATCATACATTTTAGCAAGTTCCAGATGAACAGCTCTCACTTTATTGGTCAGTTCGGCATTTTGTTCGTGTTTGTGATCTTTTTCTATACCGGATACGAATCTTTCGCCATCAAAGAGGATACAGAGATCTTCAGGAAGAAGATGAGCATTGAGTCTGATAAGAAAATCCTGATCGACACCAGCGCCAATACCCCAAGCGATACCGGTTCCTTTATAATCTTCTGCTATAATCCATGTTCCCGCATCAAGTTTCTGTTTCAATATTGGCTCATATTGAGTCCTATTGAGTGCGTGGCATAATTGGAATTCGCGAGGAGAAAAATTATACGGATTGAGATCATAAACGCCATACTTGAGGTATTCTGCAGTGATTCCATGCTCTGCAAGCTTTTTGATCAACAAATCGACTTGAGTGCTTTTGCCCAAGTTATTGATACCATAAAGAACGATAAAATTTCCTTTCATATGATTTTTGTTTTAAAGTAAATACTTGTGTTTCTGTTTTATGTTCAGGTGGTAGCAAAAGAAAGGAAAAAATCAAGGTGTGTATAAAAAAGACTCCGTAAGCACTACGGAGTCAGAAATATATATATGATATAAAGAATTATTCATTATAATAATACGTATCATCTTCATATTCAGGCGGAAGTTCATTATCTTCCTCCGAATCAATGATCGGTTTACCTTCAAGAATAGCTCTCACTTTATCGATAACTTGAGCATTTTTGATTTTCGCTCAGGTAGCTTTGGCTGAAGTGGTCTTCTTTGGAGCAACACGAGATTCAGAATCAGCAGAATCTTTGAAACGATTAGGGAGACCTGTATCTCTATACATTTTTTCTGCAAGATCATACAGACGGAAATTGAGATAATTTTCTTTTTTCAATTTCACCAGACCTTGATTGACTAATTTTTTTTGATCTTGAGGCAAACCATACATATATGCTTGTCTGAGATCCTTATCCAAAAGTTTCACGCAATCTTCTCGTGGTTCAAGTATCGGTTCATATTTATCATAATCGTTTTTATATGATGGGCTGCCAAAGGAATGTATAAGGATATTAGTTTCTAAGATAGTATTGAGGTTGTTTTTGAAAAAGTCTTTTCGGACAAGAAGTGCATTTTGAAATTGATCAGGGATATGAGCATGACCGAAACTGCTGCAAATCTCACCGACAATGCTATAATACAAGACATCATTCACTTCTTTTTTGTTAGGGTTTTGCTGGCACCATTTGAGTCTTTTGATGAGTTCGGTTTTTTTATTGAGCGAAAATCATTTCTCACCAAACCAATTGAAAAATTTATCCACAAAGAATTTGACTTGTTCGGGAGATGTAAGCGTATCTCTTGGAATCTCTTTTTGCATATCATCAAAGAAACCTTGCATGGATTGTTTTTCATCTCCATCTTTTGTAGCAAAACCTCCACTATCAATTTTCATCATCTGCTGGACAACACTTTGGCTCTTGGTCAGAATCGATCAGCTAAGTGCATAAGGATTCTTTGATACCTCAGGATCCAGACCCTCATCTTTTTCATTGCTATTGTTCAAAAACTCTTGAAGCAACGCTTTATCAGATGGTGAAGTTTTGGGATCTGTATAAATATCAAGAAGCGTTTTACCGCTTTCCGTTTTTCCTTTGAGTTTGAAGAAATTACTCAATTCATCAAGCGTATTGCCTTTGGATATCCATTTCTGAAATATTCAAGGATCTTTATCATCTCGTTTTGTGAATTTTTTTGTTCATCATGAGATATCTCTATAAGAAAAGTTTTTTGGGTTATATCATGTATCGCTGAATTTACCGCCACTGAATATATCAAGCATTCTCTGTAATTTAGTCTGTTGTTTGATGTCTTTTACCCGGATACCTGGAACGAATCACCTTGTCCTACAGATATTTTTGATCATTCATTGGGTTTCTGACATAGTCATAGTAAGAAATATACCTGAAAGCATACCAGCCATCACTGC
>CAZWTC010000097.1:0-2276 GCA_964637175.1 uncultured Candidatus Peribacteria bacterium | reverse complement strand
ATCAAAAGTCATCCCCAGAGGAGTTTTGACACTTTTGGTACTACCCCCGGAGGCCCTTTTCCACTTTTTTCGGGCCGCACCCCCTCGATGCTGATCATTGGTTCCCCGAGCCCGCAGATCAGGTCTCCCGCGTAGGCGCCTTGGTGGCGTCAGCATGACCAGAGAGCCATCTGCAGACCAGGACCGATGGCTCAGAGTAACCCCTCTCTAAACTGGAGCCCACCTCGACCTACAACCCCGTGATCCAGGCCAATCAATAGCCCCGCCGGTGGGTCCCTGCCTCCCAGGAGCCCGCCAACCATTGATGGTCCCCAGCGAAGGCAAAACCTGTCTCAAGCGCTGGTTACGCGGAGGGGATACCGAGACGGGCAGTGCCCCTAAGGTCCCGGTGGGATTTGAGCAAAGAAGGCCGCGAAATCCTCGGTCACCCGGGCATCAGGGTCATCCTCGGGCCTCGCGATGACATCAAAGGCCTTGTTCCGCGCCGCGGGTAACAACAGGGCCTGCACCAGAATCTCGGCGACGTCCGCCCGCGGGATGCCGGGGCGCACCCCCGCGGGTGGCTGATTGAGCAGTTGATCATCCTGGCCCGCCAGCAGTTCGCGCCGACCGCCGGGGGCATCCAAGAGCCCACCCGCCCGCACGATGGTGTAGTCGATGCCGGAAGCCTGGAGATATTGCTCCGCCTTACGCTTCCAGATCAGGATGTTGCCATTCCCCATCTGGTTAAGGGGGTGCTGGTCGTTGGTGCCGCCCAGGGAGCCCATCAAAAGGATGTGATTGACCCCGGCGGCCCGGGCCGCCTCGATCTGGTTGACCTGGCCGTGATAGTCCACCTGCTCGGGCCATTCGCCCTCGGCGTAGCTGAACGCGGGTGGTTGACCGGGCGCCGGCGGGGCCTGCATGACCGGGATGGCGCTGGTGAGGATGACCAGGGCCTGGCAAGCCTCCAGGGCCGGGGCCAGGTCGGCGGGATTCTTGATATCACCAAAGTGGAAATACGGGCTCACGCCAAACCGGTCCTCGACCTTGCGGGGCGAGCGGGCGAACCCGCGCGCCGCGAAGAGGTCGGGCCGCTTGAGGAGCTTTTCGAGCACCAGGGCGCCCGTGCGTCCAGTCGCGCCGGTGACGAGAACGGGCAGGGGCCGAGCCATTCGAACCCCCGGGGGCAGCAGGATCGGAGCCATCAATAGACCTCGGGAATGAATCAAAAGGGGTAGTCGGGCGACTGGTAGCGGTCCAGCTTCGTGCGATCCGGCAGCTTGACCAACGCCACATGTAGCTTGGCAAGTTCCTTTGCGTAAAGCTTCCGGGTTAGCGGGGCAAGCGGTTCCAGAACGGGGGCCTGGATTTCTGCTTTCTTCATGTGCTTAGCCATGATGGGAACCTCGATTCTGGTATCCCTGAAGGGATTGGGCATCGGGAAGTTATCGGGAGCATCCGCGCCCTTTGCCTTCCCAGCCAAAAGGAAGCTATAGACCACCAGGGCCAGTGTCAACGTGAAGGAAAAAGGGGGACTTGGCTCGCGGTTAGGGGGATTCGGCTCTTCCGCCCGCGCCAAAGTCAGCATTGGGCGCGGGCCTTGCCCGATACTCCCGCACTTGGAGCCGTTGCTCTTCTGCCATAAGCCTCCGCCAGGCCAGGCCAACTCGCACCCAAACCGGGCCAATTCCGCCGATGATCAGGCCCGGTGTTGCATCTTGAAACAGAAGCGAAATGCAATTTCTACGTCTAGGGGGAGGCCGGGCGGCCGGCAACCTCCCCGCGCAGAGGTGCCCGGAAGGACCCCAAAATCATAGGCATAGCGCATTGCCCAATTCAATCAACCGCTTAGACGTTTTGTGAGCGGCAAGCGGCGCGCTGAGCCGGGCGCCGTGAGGAGCCAGGCGAGCCGCTGGGAGCGGCGTAGACCAGCGTCCCGCTCACGACGCCTGCCCTGGCCATCCAGGGCGAGGAGCTGGACGCCGTGCCGCGGTGAGGAGCCGTGAGGTGAGCGGCCGGGAGCGCCGTGCCGAGGTGAGGAGCTTGGGCGCCGCCCTCGCCCCGCCAAGCTGTTCCTGGCCTTCGCCATCTAACCCTATCGATCAGCCCCGCCAGCGCGTCCAGGCCCGTCCTGAGAGGTCCTGGCCCCCGGTTGGCGCTCTCCTCCACCTGGGTGCGACGTGCCTGGATAGTCGTTTGAAAAGTCGCGTCTTTTTAAGCAGAAACCCTTGCGCAAGCCAGGCCCGCGGGTATCCTTTAAGTAGGGGAAGCGCTTAACCCTTTGAATAAGCGCG
>CAZWTC010000096.1:849-2347 GCA_964637175.1 uncultured Candidatus Peribacteria bacterium | reverse complement strand
TGCTTTTGTTAGAATTGTTATTAACAATCGATATAAAGTCTGCGACATTCTCGCGAGTTATTTTTTCATAAATCGATAATCTTTTATTTAGCTCAGGCAATATATCCCACTTGTATTGTTCATCCCATAATTTTATATCACCAGACAATCTACGACGAAAATATTCATCTTTGTGTATTTCGTAAAATCTTTTTAACGCTACTTTATTCATATTAGTTTCCATAATTAGCCCTCGCTATTTGTATAAACTCATTTAATGCCGAGATTACGATATCGACGTATTCAGGCATCTCTTTAGCTGTGATACTTGGAAAACTATGAACTAAGTCTTCGTCTGAAATATCGGTGACTTTTGGCAATCTATCTACTAAATACTTTTTCAGTGTATTTCTTAATAGAATCATCGATTCTGGATATTGGTCTAGATGGCCGTAATTTATCCTTATATAACCATCAATTGAGATGGTCATAAAAGAACGATTAAATAAATTAGGGAATACCGGGCTGAATGTTCCATAAATATTTGCAGTTCCCCAGCTATATTGAGCATTTTGTGATTTTGACCAGTTCCATAATTTATATACGGTTTCTTTTTGTAATTCACTGATCAAACTTCGATCGTTATCTACGACATTAAAGAATTCCGATTCACTCCATTGCTTACGCGAAGTTGTCTTTGTTGGAATGGTTTTCTTTACTTCACTTCCATAAATTTTTGGAATAACTATTTCAAATTCATCATGTTTATAATATTCAAAATCAACTGCATAGATATCAAATTTACTATTTTGGTTAACATAAATAATAAGGTCTTTTAAGCGTTCGTCTAGCGAATCCATCAAAATAACAAATTTAATATTACCTTCGGCCAAGTTATCTTTTATTGCTGATAGGTTAATTGCTGAGTTATCGATATTAAAGAATTTTTCGTATTGATTTTTGAACGAGGTATTAAATTGCTTCCCCGTATGTTTATCGAGTTGATCAACAAAACTATCAAAGTTTGTCGCGTGTCGCCACATAGATGCGCCGTAATCAAGCGCCTGTGCGACAACAGTGCGTTTATCAGCGTTCTTAAATAATTTCGTTTCAATAACATAGATATTTCCACTCTGATCAAATCCGATAGCGTCAATCGGACCACTATTAGTTGAAAATTCACGAGCGGCAACAAACAAACGAGCGTCAGAATCTATGTCGTAAATTGGTATAATTTCAGGATTATTGATGACGTACTCCTGGAGGTTATCTTCCAAGTTGAATTTAGCCTCTTCGATACGTCGTGCGTTTTGATTGTTCTTTGAAATAATAATAGCCATCAACTTCTTTCTGCTAATGGCTGAATAAAAAAAGGACAGCCACTGGCTGTCTAGACCTAAACAATAAAGCTTGCACTCTACTGAATTATTGTGGCTGCCCATTTCTGAATGCAAGCAGCCGCAAGGCAACATAACTTAATTGTTTAAATCTAGACTATGTAATTATAACATAAAACTAG
>CAZWTC010000096.1:0-797 GCA_964637175.1 uncultured Candidatus Peribacteria bacterium | reverse complement strand
CCCGATAGCTTCATGATACTCATTGTTTTTCTTACTTAAATCTATATTTTTTGTATTCTTTAATATATTCGCCGCGAGATATATGCTTTTCCTATCATCAAGCGGTATCTTTGATTTAACCTGAGCAATACCAACTGTAAGTTCTAATTTAAGAAATCTAACAGCTACATTCTCAATAAAACGCATCCATGATGGCCTATTCATATTTTCGTATATCAAAATCGCATATAGCAATGGAATGGAGCAGTTATATTTTTCACAAGCAGATATAATATCAGTTTCATATTTGCCATTAATCCTCGAGTAAGACAATAAGATATAGTTTGATATAGCCAAATCCTTTTCCTTTGCGTCTTCGTTTGTATTATTCATATTCGTAATTTTTAAATACAGAATAACCAACAGAGCAACGAATAACGAAGACCAAAGATTATCTATTAAACCTTCTATACTAGGAGCTAAGAATGATAAATCAAAAACGCCAGATATTACAGAGATCATCTTTGCTACTATCAATACAAAAATGATATTAATAAAATGAATAATCTTCTCAGATATCAACTCTACTTTATATAGGCTTATCACATCACGCAAAATCAACGACACAGATGCACTAAAAATTATAAAACAATCAACATATCGAATATCTAGATATTTACTCAGTACTGAACTTAACAGAATTAAAATAATAAAAGGAGGTATTAGACGAAATAAAAAATAACTTAACCATTTACGATTACCAGAGCTGATGAATTTCGAAACCGATGAGTAGTAAACGGGATTCATAAAATGATCAT
>CAZWTC010000095.1:0-2362 GCA_964637175.1 uncultured Candidatus Peribacteria bacterium | reverse complement strand
TAAACGAAGCAGAGATCAGGGGTGCCTTCTTCAAGGGTGCCGATATCAAGATCCTTGTGCCTTTGCAGCAGATCATCACCCTGGCCGATGAAGACGGGCTCGTAGACTTCATGTCCTTCATGATGAAGCTCGGATATGCTTCCCAATCAGCCAAGCAGGATGGCCGTCTCGAGAATATAAACGTCATTGCGTACGGCGCTCTTGTGAATACCGCAATAGCACGTTTACGCCTTCTGGTCAATCATCGTGAGCATCAGCACAAGAATATTGCGATTGCACTGGACTCGCTTGTCATTTAATCTTCCGCTCGTATCGAGCGGTTTTTTTTAATGTTTCAGCTGGGTATCGGTGATATGTTTTTCCCTGTACGGAAATCCCTTCTCGAATTCCTCTACTTCTTGCGGATCAGTCTCAAAGACCTTGTCTGTGTAGAACTTGCCAGTGATACCTTGCAGGCTTCCTGGAAAAAGTTCCAACGCCATGAAGGGCTCCATATTTATCCCTTCCGGTGTTGTGATCCCGTATGTTTTGGCATCGACGAATCCGAAACGATGATAGTACTGTGGGTCGCCGAAAATGATGACGCCTTTGTATCCGAGATCTTTCGCTTTTTTCGCTGATGCGTTCATCAACATGCTGCCGATGCCTTGTTTCTGGCGGTCTGGAGCTACCGCGAGCGGTCCCATGCAGAGGACTTCGTATCCTTTATTCTGTTCATCGATGACCTGAGCCTTGGAATACATGATATAACCGACGATTGTGTCGCCATCACAGGCGACGATATCCAGCTCTTTGACGGAGGCCGGTATCGTTCTCATCTTGTGAACGACGAGATGTTCGTCGCATCACGGCTTGTAGAGATCCCGAAAAGCATCTCTCGTGAGTTCTTCTATGGTTCTGTAGTCGTTTGGTTGTTCCGGTCTGAGGGTGATAGGCATAGAGGCTGATAAAAATGATAAATGCTCCGCGATACCATGATAAGAACAAATTCCTTTTGCGCCAGGCGCGGTGAAGTGAAGCGGAATATGGGCGGGATTAAGGGTATGGTTGCTATAACGTTTGCTTTTGTAACGACGCAGCCGCAGTTCCTTAAAATTTAATATGGCAGGCAGCGTGTTGTGTAGAAACTGTTAGATGACCGCGCTTTATTAGCGAGGTTTACGTCTGTGTTTTTGGTTAACATTGGTATTATAAAATTCTGAAAAATTATTACAATCTGAAAAATAAAAAAAGAACCGTGAAAGCACGGTCCTTACTTAATAAGTTTGTTAAGAATTAGTATGAAAAGATTTCTAATTTGTTTTCCGGTAAAGGTTGTTTGGTGATGTCGTTTAATACATTCTCTTTCAACCATTCGGTGAATTCTTTCATAACATCTTCAGTGACAAAAAATCTTGGTTCGTTTCCTTGGGGATCATATTCCCTGTTTAAATCATTGTTATGAATCAGAAATGGTCTTCTTGTGTTATTCCAGCTTGCTGGGTAGCATGAAGCCAATTCCTCTCCTGGTTTTCCAAAAGCACCACTGTATTGAAGATATCTTCTCGGTCTTCTTTTCAATTTACTGTGCATTTTGGAACCATACATGAATGATTTTTTGTGTTTTTCCCAGTTTTTCCCTACATACAAATAGAATCTGGGACCTGATTCGTCGTCATAAACACTTAATTCCTTTTGAGGAATATTAATCTCATGTGTTTCGATACCACAGAACCATATTTTGAAGTCCTGTCCTTTGATGCTGTTTACAGTAATTCCTTCGCGACGACCGGAATAGAATTCTACGTCAATTTCGGGAACTTTGAAGTTTCTTTTTTCGAGTTCGCGAACGATGTTATTACAAACTTCATCCAATTCTCCAAATTGTGTTCTAGTTGGGAAAGCAAATTTGGGCTTCGATGCAAGTAAATCTTTTACTACCCTTGAAGATTTTAAGTTAAAATATTCCATGGTTATTCTTTTTTAGTTTGTATTTTCAGAATTTTATTTTTCTTACTATATTGATTTCTTTTTAAATGTCAATATCCAAAATACAGATATGATCTAACGTTTGCTGTTAGTCCGACCTGGTCCGGTATTTTCACCGGACAGCGCCAACTTCCATTAAATTTGATAGGAGGCGTGTATGATATCAGCTGTTGAGCGAATGAGCTGAGCGAATGGACATACATTTTTTTTATTTCGTGAATCTCTATTCATACTTTATTTTTCAGGTTGAAGGAAACAAGGTCTCTTTGTCGGTAGTAGACGGAATCATTATACAAAATTTAATTGGATTTTATAAAATTCGATTAAAAATATAGCCTGCAATCATCATCAATAATGAGATTATTCCAAAATAGCTGAGCAATAGCTTTGTTTT
>CAZWTC010000094.1:0-2373 GCA_964637175.1 uncultured Candidatus Peribacteria bacterium | reverse complement strand
TAGAAGTGGATGGCAAAATCACTGAATGACGGCATCGAAGATATGTTTGAACTGAACTAGCCAAAACCCTCGCTGACAACAATCAGACCTTAGCTGAATACTACAATTGAATTCAGAATGCAGAATTCAAAATTCAGAATTAATTTTAATTATTTACTTGTTTACTAATTATGAATACCAAAAAAAAGGATGATCTTCAGGAAAAGCTTGAGGAAGCTCAACAGCAGCAAGATGAGAAGAGCGTTGCTGAAGCCTCAGATGATTCCAGATGATGAAGTACCTATCAAGAGCTTGAGCAAAGAATCGTCCAGCTTGAAAAAGAAAAACAGGAGATTCAGGAGATAGCCAAAAGATCCCAATATGACTATATCAATCTCAAGACCGATTTTGATAGATATCAGAGACAGATCAAGGAATCGAGCCAGCATATGGAAGTCGAATCATTGTTATCGGTCGTCAAAAAATTTCTCCCATTCATCGAAGATCTGAGGAAATCCCTTGAAAATATCACAGATGAACATAAGGATGATCCGCTCACGAAATGAGTCCAGATGGTATATAATAAATTTTTGAAAACATTGGAACATTTGCATATCAAGCCTATCGAATCTGTATGATTGGCCCCTGATTCCTTTTTGCATGAGCCGGTGAGCGTAGAACCGATAGAGGATGAAGCATTGAAGGGAAAAATCATCAGAGAATTCGAAAGAGGTTTCGTATATGACAAAGGCGGTGATAGGAGAGTCATCATAGCTTCCAAAGTCATTGTCGGACAATAAAATTAGAGCTTAGTCCTTAGACCTTAGACTGTGGATATATGACTTTATGTCTTGATTATTTGTGCTGAATTGTTATGTTTAGTATCTGTCGATAATGATAATTGCTGGTGTATGACCAGTGGTTATCAGTCATGCTGGGGTGATGGAATTGGTATGTTTACCCGCCTGGGCGGGCATGTACGATAATTACATTTATGGTTTAATGGATTAGCATGTATGTGGTTTATGTTTTGAAAAGCACCGTAAAAGATTATCATTATGTTTGAATGACTAATAATATAGAAAAAAGATTACAACAACATAATCAATGAAAAACTAAATCAACAAAAGCTTATTTACCATTTGAAATACTATATACAGAAGTTGTAAAAGATAGTAAACAAGCAAGAGAAAGAGAAAAATATTTTAAAACATGAAAATGAAGAGAGGAGCTGAAAATGCTTATAAAATAGTCATGCTGGGGTGTTCGCCAATGGTGGATAAAATGGAATTGGTATATTTACCCGCCTGGGCGGGCATGTACGAAAGCTAATGGTTAGTAAAATTGAAAATTATATTGCGTTAATTATGCTGGGGTGATGGAATGGTATACATGTACGCTTGAGGTGCGTATGCCTTACGGCTTGGGGGTTCGAGTCCCCTCTCCAGCAAAAAATATTTACTTGCGTAATGCACGAGATGAGTCTTTTGGAGCGTTTGACCAATGATTACAAAGAAGCAATGAAAGAAAAAAACGAGACCAAAAAAATAGTCTTGAACCTTGTGCTTTCTAAGATAAAAAACAAGAAAATAGAGCTTCAAAAGGACCTTGAAGATGTTGATATCGTCGCCATCCTCAAGAAAGAGGTCAAAGAAATCCTTGAGACTATCTGATTTCTTGAAAAGGCAAATAAACTTGATGATGTAGAGATAGAAAAGCAAAAAAAACTCCTTCTTGAGTTTTATCTTCCTGCTACCATGAACAAGGAACAGACTACACAGCTTATCAAAAAAAGTATATCTGACCACAATATCACTGATCTCAGAACTCAGAGAGGACTCCTTATGAAAGAATTGATGGCAAACTATAAAGGACAAATAGATGGTGCTTTGGTGAATGAAGTGATCAATGAAATGATACATTAATATTTAGCATGAAGCATGAAGCATGAAGCATGAAGCGTGAAGCATGAAGCACACTATAATTTATATGGTGCATCTAGCATCCAGCATTTAGCATCAAACATTAAGCATTGTTTTAGTTGTTTAGCGGTCCTCATGAAAAAATCTTTCTTTCTTATCAGCTTATTCGCTATGGTTTTTTTGTGATTGGGAAGCTATACGCATGCTGTTTTGTGTTGAGATGGATTTACAAATTGTACTGCAGAACAAAAGTGTGTTGATGAAGAAGTTGATGGTGAAACAATTTCTCGTTGTAAAAATATATGTAAGCCTTGAGAAATATTAGTGGATAATTGAGTATGATGAAAAGAATGCTGTGATGCTGATTGTCAGGCTCTGAGAAAGAGTTCGATTGGAGCTCCATGTGATCATCCTAAGTGATGAACAATCAATGCACTCAATATATGCACGTGTCCTAGTTGATATAAACCTG
>CAZWTC010000093.1:831-2594 GCA_964637175.1 uncultured Candidatus Peribacteria bacterium | reverse complement strand
CGGCCGGAATCCACACTAAGCGAGATGGATTCCCGCCTTCGCGGGAATGACGTGGTGTAGTAAAAAGGGAATGACGTGGTGTAGTAAAAAGGGAATGACGTGGTGTGATGAAACAAAAAAGATATTTCTAGGAGTTTATGTTGTTGTTTTAAATAAAAATTCTGAAGATAAAAAAATTATATATTGAAAGAAAAATCCAGCTTTATTCACCTATCATGCAATGGTACGATGAATTCCATCCGGAAACCTCCGTTTGTTTTGCATCGCTGGATGATGTCTTTGTTCAAAAAAGCGTTTTCAAACACTTGCGGCGGTAGGTCAAATCTTGGATTGAATAGCATCACTTTCGCCTTATTGAAATTTTCGATGAATATCAGCACCTGGCAAGGGATGCTGTCAGGCAAGTCATCTTCCTGGATATAAGCGATGAGTTTCCTCTTTTTGAGCTGAGCGATATCTTCGTGAGTAAGCTCAAAATGCTCGCAAGAGAAAATTATCTTTTCTGAAATCTTTGATGATTCAGCGTCGAATTGTGCGTTTATTTCCATGTTTCTATCTTATAATCCTAAATATTTGAGCAGTCCATGCACCAAAAAAACCGGTCGAACAAGCGCTTTCAAAAATCCAAGCACTCACATTCCAAAGCTAGTCGCTGCTCCGATGAAGTAAATCGCCGCTCCGATGAATCAGAAAAAATAAAGCGCTCCCGCAGATCATCATTTTTTGTAGATTCTTTTGTGATTGCGGCATTCCGTCATCATCTCTTCAGGCACTTTTGCGCTGAATTTTGCTGTGACATTGGCTGTTTTTTTCTTTGCTGGCATGGTATGTTTTATGAAAAAAATAAAAAACTTTTTATCGATGTAATTATGTATTCAATAATAAATCGCTATAGGAAACAGAAATCAGATCTTCTTGTGCGATTTTGAATAGATCAAGAAAAGATTCGCACTGTTCCAACAATCTCTTTTTACCTATATCGCCATCATTATCAATTGCTTCAATCTCAATAAATGTTCCTAGACCTTCAACCGCATCAATATGGAATTTTACATTATCGATGAAATAAATCTCTCTCTTTTTGTCTACAACGACTAGGATCCCAAGCGCTTTGGTCAATATCTCTTTCAATGAAGATTTTGGGTCATATCTGAATAATGTGACATCCGATTGTTTTGGTCATTCCTTGTTTTCTCTTTGATAATGGATCAAGGAATTCTCTATATTCCCTTCCCTTAATTTCAATCTCCCGACATTCACCTTGAAATACGTGTCAATCTGATGATCAACGCCTTTGAAATCAGCATTTTTTGATTGCAAGATTTTTCTAATCATGTCTTGATTATTCGATTTTGCTTTGATTTCAATATTTATGTGTGGCATATGTTTTTTCTTTTGAAGATAAATTATTTGTTTTCTGACTATAGGAATACCTTTGACTTTTTCAATTATAAAAAAAGCCCGGTTTACCGAGCTTAATCATTTGTCACTTTGACTTTATATATCTTAAATCCAGGTATAATAAAATCAATTTCTTCCAAAATATTTTTTCTGCTTTCTAATCTTAAATAGTATTCTCCTTCC
This sequence comes from uncultured Candidatus Peribacteria bacterium, assembly GCA_964637175.1. Lineage (GTDB taxonomy): Bacteria > Patescibacteriota > Gracilibacteria > Absconditabacterales > Absconditicoccaceae > CAJBLF01. Next base: position 1,010 of record CAZWTC010000093.1, on the reverse strand, counting down.
TCTTTTTCATGTTTTTTATGTTCAGATTTCTGTTTTTTTCTTATTAGTTTTTTCTGTCTTTTAATGTCTCTTTCATACCAACCATTTCTTCTATGAAATTTATATTTATATATCCATAGATCAATTTGATAGTATACTATCATAATAAAACAGAATGCCATACCTAAGAAACAAATAAC
>CAZWTC010000093.1:0-821 GCA_964637175.1 uncultured Candidatus Peribacteria bacterium | reverse complement strand
TTAGTTTTTTATTAATGTTTTTTATTTTCTATATAAATATATTTTTCCTATAAAAAGTCAACCTCCGCTGACTTCTAAAAAAATGTTTCTTAGTTTCAACAAAAACTAGATGTCCGATAAAGTTAGCTGTTTATTTCTCCATTGCTTTTTTCTTTAATGCTTCCGGCATTTTTTCTATGGCATATCTTAAGGCTGTTCTTGGCATATTTTTCTTGTTTTTGATGACATAATCAAAGACTTCTTTCTGATTCGCCTGGCTAGCTGCTTTTAGCATCCGACCATAACCTTTTTGGACGAGATCATCTTTGTCACGACATAATATATCAGCGATCTCAAAGATATCTTGTAAAAACTTGCCTTGTTTTGCAGGGATTATCAAGGTCACTGCAGAAGCTCTTTTCATCCGACGATTATCTGATTTTGCCCATTTCTTTAGCTCATCTACATAATCAGGAAACTTATCGACAAAAGCTCCGATAGTATGATTGCACAAGGTGTCGCAAACCGCCCGATTATCAACATATTTTTCAAGCCATCCTTGGAATATCAGGAAATCTTTTTCTTCATATTTCATATATAGATTATATGACCAGTTGCATGCTATGAATGCTTCTTCCATATATTTAGAAGAGAACAAATCTTCACATAGTTTGAATATCTCTTTTTTATCTACAGCCTTGATCTCTTTGTAATATTTTTTTGAAATATTGCTTACAATCGCTGTTTTGATGCCATAAACCTTAATCTTCTCTTTAAAAAATCTTTGAGCTGTGTTTTTGGTGTGCTCGTCGATATTTCTTTCCAATTCTTTTCTTACGATA
>CAZWTC010000092.1:0-2606 GCA_964637175.1 uncultured Candidatus Peribacteria bacterium | reverse complement strand
GTTGTTGGACAAACTTCGCTCGGTATTTGTCAGATTCCATTTTTTTGCCTTCGGTATATTCTATCCATCTTCTCTCTATGACCGTATCTTCTATATCCGTAATCATAATATCCGGTCTCTCCATCACCCTATATTTCATGAGCGGAGTAAATGTTTTTTTGAGCTCACGGATTTTTTCTAGAGAAATATCTTTCCGATATTTTGGACTCAAGACCTCTTTGATCGTCGCCTGTTTGTCCTGAACCTTACTAATATTTTGAGACAAAGCATTGATATCTGAAGCGATTTTATTGATCAATATTTCTTTTTCTTCTCCCTTGATAATCGCGATAGTAAGCTGTTCGTTCTTGATGATAAATCTCAGCTCGTATGCGGTTTCTTTATCATAAAATCTTGTAAGTGGTGCAAATTTTTGGAGCTGCTCGTAGGGATTGATTGCTATATTATCAAATATTTTTTCTGACAAAATTTCCTCGATCAGATCGTGATGATGCAGGAGGTCATCGTTGGGTTTGATTGCTTTCACGATATTCAGAATTTCTTTTTTGATTATTTCAAAATTTTTGGTGTCTTCTCTATGTTCAAAAAGTTTTAGCTGCTGTATCTTGAGTTCAAAGTATTTTTGTTGTAAAGACATCGGCTGCGCGCCTGGCGTCTGGAACTTGTGCTGTTCATCGAAGTTGAGTGCAAAATCTATGATAAGAAAATCTTGTTTGTCTTCTCTTGGTCCATACACATTTGGACAAAGCCTTGTTCCTCTTCCTACCATTTGCCGAAATTTTGCTTCTGACAAGACTTTTTTGGCGAAGACGAGATTGACAAGTTCCGGTACATCCACTCAGGTATCTAGCATATCTACGGAGATAGCGACTCTGTATTTTTTCTCGGTTTTTAATTTTTTGAAATCCTTGAGGAGCTGATCAGCTCTTTCGACGTTGGAGGTAATGACGACAGAAAATTTATTTAAGTGAGGATAGAGTTCTTCAAACGTTTCTTGGAGATGTTCGGCGTGTTTTTGGTTCATTGCGAAAATAATGGATTTGCCGGGAAGTCCATCTTCACCCTTGTATCCTTGCTCCATAAACTCTCTAACGATAGCTCTATTGGTATCTTTATTATCAATTTTTTTGCCGATTTCTGATCCTTCGAAATTGTAGTCTTCCGGATTTTTTCCTTCTTTGATAAGCTGTTCTCTCAATTCTTTTGGCAATTGTCTGCCTTTGATTCCCTGTATCTGGAACTGTGTTCTCGCCATCAAGACTTTGTAAGGCACGAGGTATCATTCTTTGATAGCTTCTTCGAGTCCGTAATTGTAGGTCGGTCATTTCTCGTGACAATCAAACTCTTTGTAGGTAGATTTTTCGATAAAATCTATCGGTGTCGCCGTAAGTCCGACTTGATAACAATCGAAGTGTTCAAGGATTGCTTTCCATTCTCCATAGATAGACCTATGTACCTCATCTACGATAATCATATCGAAATATCCACTGCTATAATAATCCAGATAGTTAATCATGGTCTGATAATTCGCTGAATAGAGTCTCGCGTTGTTATCGGTTTTTCCGCTTTCTATTTTAGTTTTTGGTTCTTCTGGAAAATATACTTTGAAACCATCATCATACGCTTGGTCTCTCAGCGCTGTTCTATCCGTGAGAAATAATATTTTTTGTGCGTTGTGAGTTTTCAACATTACATCAATCAATCCCATCGCCGTTCTTGTCTTACCGCATCCTGTCGCCATCACAAGGAGAAATTTTCTTTTGCCGATATCTATGCCTTCCGTTACTGATTTGATCGCAGCTATCTGGTAATGTCTGCCTGCAATATCAGGATGTATTTGTTGACTAGCAGCAGGCTGCTGTGTCTCGTTGAGAAATTTTAGTCTATGCAAATCATTGAGCGTAAAGAATGTTCTGACTTTTCTCGGCGCTTCATCTTCTGTAGCGTTATAAAAATAGATATCTTTTCCATTTGAAAGAAAAATAAATGGCTGATATCCTTGTTTGTCCTTGAGCAAGATAGCATATTCCAATGCCTGGTATTCTCCGTCTCTGGGTGATCTACTAAACTTCTTAGCTTCTATGATTGCAATAACCTTTCCATCATCATCCAACAACGCATAATCAGCGAATAAACTTGTTCAATGTTTATCTATAGGAAACTCTGTCGCTACTTGTCTGTGATTATAAACATCCCAGCCAGTTTTTTTGAGTTTAGCGTCTATGAGTGAACGAGTATCCTTTTCGAGCATTAAAAAAAATAGGAATAAAGTATATTCTACTATACCCATCTTTCACAAATTTTCAAACAGAAAAAACTGAATGACTCAGCTTTTTATATGTACATACCCTTTTGTAATTTACCTTGACTTTTCCTTGATTTCTGAAAGTTTTTATATATACTTATATTGTTATCACGATGAGATCGTATGGGTCAAGTAGCAATGCTTGGCTGGTGCGATCTTTTTTTAATGATTGTTTTTATATTCTAATCTACCTTTTAAATTTGTTAAACTATCTATTCTTTCTTTTGCGGTTTTTTTGAGAAATATTGAATACTTAGCTTCATTGGGAACTATTAAAGTCAACAATTTATCGTTTTTATGT
>CAZWTC010000091.1:0-2709 GCA_964637175.1 uncultured Candidatus Peribacteria bacterium | reverse complement strand
GAAACGCAAAAATGCACATCATCCAAACAGAGAATATCGTCGCCAATTATTTTGAGCAGCATCCGGAAGCCAATCAACTAAAGCTTTCAAAAATCCAAGCTATCGGAAAACAGTTAAAAAGCAATTTCAAAAATCAGGACATGTCCATGTCCATAGTGATCAATTTCACTACTGCCTCTATCATCAATATGCTCAATAGAAGTCCTGATATTTTTGAACTGAAAGGAAGTACCATCATGATGAAAGACAGAGAGAAATTCAATGAGAAGATGTCCTGGTATTTCGATTCCAAAATAGATGATACCATCAAGGATACTTATCTCCAGCTTATGAAAACACTGGCCTAGCAAAGATGAAATCTTTTATCTTTTTACGTACGAAAAACATGTCGACTCACTGTATTTCCGCAGAGAATATCGTCGCCAATTATTTTGATGAATATACAAATAAAGACATACTCCCCATTAAAAAGATTTCCCAGATAGGAGAAAAACTCAAGGATGAATTCCGTCAAAAAGGTATTACAGTTCGAATAGACAATACGAGAGGTGCAATCAGCAATCTCCTTGCCATCAGTCCAGAATTTTTTGCAAGAGATAGAGAAAACAATGCGATTCAGCTTACAAATAGGGCCGATCTTGCATGGGAAGTCCAGCATTATTTCAATCCGAAACTTGATAGAGAGATCAGAGAAATATATCTTCAGCTCATAAAAACACTCGTCCAAGAAGCATAATTTTTTTAGCTTTTTTACTGATTGAACATGCATATTGAACATGCAGGAACACTTATCGGCAATTATTTCATCCACAACCCGCAGATATCCACCGTCACCTTGGGAACGATCTACCAGCTGAAAGTAGAGCTGGAAGAAAAATTCAAAAAGAAAGGCCTGGCTGTCTATATCGATTTCACTGACAAGGCGCTTTTTGAAGCTATGACGAGCAATGCAAGCCACTTCACACGGAATATGGATGAGGGCACTATCGCTTTGAAAAACAGAGACCGTATGACCAAAGACAGCAGATATTTCACGCAGAAGATCGACGAAAACATCAGAGAAACCTTTGTGCAGCTCGTAAAAAACTTCAAAGAAACGGACCCCGAGACATTTTCCGTTGAAATATAGGACAAATACGCTAAAAAGACTTTAATCTTTAGTCAGTAGACTTTAGTAATTTTTTGATTTGCGATTTGTAATCTGCAATTTGCAAGGAAATAATTCTTTACATCAGTGTATCAGCATATGAAAAATCTCGTGATCGTTGAGTCTCCGGCCAAATCTGCGACTATAAAGAAGTTTTTGGGTGAAGGATTTGAAGTCAAAGCGTCCTTCGGACATGTAGTGGATCTGCCGCAGAAGGAAATAGGAGTGGATATCAAAAACAATTTCACGCCGAATTATGTGGTCTCTCCCGACAAGACCAAGGTCGTCAGCGAGCTCAAGAGCTTAGCGAAAAAGGCTGATAAAGTCCGGATCGCAACCGATGAAGACCGCGAAGGAGAAGCTATCGGACGGCATGTCGCCAACCAATTGGGACTGGATATCAAAAAGACCGCAAGGATCGTCTTCCACGAAATCACGAAAGAAGCGATCGACCACGCCATAAAGAATCCGAGAGCCATAGATATGAATCTAGTCGATGCCCAGCAAGCGAGAAGAGTCCTCGATAGGCTCGTGGGATTCGAGCTTTCGCCCGTCCTCCGGAAAAAGATAAAAATGGGATTGAGTGCGGGAAGAGTCCAATCCGTCGCCGTAAGGTTGATCGTCGAAAGGGAAAGGGAAATCCAGAAATTTGAATCAGCATCTTTTTTTAAGGTCATAGGAAATTTCGTAGGAGATGCGAAGAAAGAATTCAAGGCTGAATTATCCAAAGATCTGCCTAGCGCCGACGATGCCCAGAAATTCCTCGAATCATGCAAAGATGCCAAATATACGATAGAAAATATCGAAGTGAAGCCAGGGAAGAAATCGCCTTCGGCTCCGTTCACGACCTCTACGCTCCAGCAGGAAGCGAGCAGAAAATTAGGATTCTCCGTAGCGAGAACGATGCAGGTCGCCCAGAAATTATATGAATGAGGATTCATCACGTACATGAGGACGGATTCCGTGAACCTTTCAGAATTCGCCGTAAAAGCCGCTCAGGACGAGATCATCAAAAAATACGGCAAGGACTACTCCAAGCCGACGCAGTATGTGACCAAGAGCAAGTGATCGCAGGAAGCGCATGAATGTATCAGACCGACCCATATGGAAAATCCTATCGCCGGAGGCGACGCGTCTGAAAAGAAGCTCTATGAATTGATCCGGAAAAGGACCATCGCGTCTCAGATGGCGCAAGCTGAAGTGGAAAAGACTAAGGCAACAATAAGCATTTCAACGAATACCAAATTCAATTTCATCGCCAGCGGTGAAGTCGTCAAGTTCGATGGGTTCTTGAAAGTCTATTTCGAATCCAAGGACGAAGAAGACCAGGGAGAAGGAACAAGGGACGAGGAAGAAGGAATGCTGCCGAAATTGACCAAAGGCGAGCTGCTCGCTATGCAGCAGATCATCGCGACCGAAAGATTCAAAAACCATCCGCCGAGATATACAGAAGCCTCATTGGTCAAAAAGCTGGAAGAGCTCGGCATCGGCCGTCCCTCCACCTATGCAGCGACGCTCTACACGGTGCAAAAGAGATGATATGACGTCAAAGAAGATAGGAA
>CAZWTC010000090.1:0-2923 GCA_964637175.1 uncultured Candidatus Peribacteria bacterium | reverse complement strand
CCTTATCTATCTCACCTCATTCGCACATATGCATGTGACTCATTTCGGTTCGAATACATGGATTGCTTCGAATCCAGAAAGAGCCTTGTCATGCATCTGGCCTTGTAATATAGTTGTCTTTATTGATTGAAAAAAAACTAAGCTTCTAAGCCTCTACCTTTCTAATCTTCTTTTTTCTTAGTTCTTTGAAAATGGAAATTTTCAGAGTTCGTTTCCGATATCGTCATAGGAGACATAATCATCCTTTTTCACTGCAACATAACCGGCGTCGTACATCAGGCAATCGTTCTCTTTCAACGGGACCACTTCTTCTGTCCTTTCGTTATAGACGAACACTTCGCTTGCGGTATGCTTATGAGACATCTTTGCCTGAGCGTGTTTGCTCAGCGCTTCCGCCTCTTTTTTCGTCTTCAAGGAGAAATTCCCTCGGTAATTATGACCGCCATCGGCTTTTTCGCCGATATAGAAAAGATCTTTGATATCGCTATTGATGATAGCGATCACTTCTTCTATACTGGTAAAATGGTGAGCTTTGGTAGTATGTAGTCATTTCTGAATATCTACAGATACATTCATACGGATACATCGACAATATTATAAAACTCTTCTTAATTCATCCAAGGTGGTATCGCCCTGAAGCATTTTGATGATGCCATCTTCCTGGAGCGTCAGGAAGCCGTTTTCTCTGGCTTTGGCATAGAGATCTACGCCTATTTTTCCATCTACGATCATCTTTCTGATATCATCAGTTATTTCGAACGTCTCGATGATAGCTATCCTTCCTATATATCCGCTTCCATTACATTGGTCGCAGCCGACCGCCTCAGGAATCTTCCCATCGAATGGCAGAGCGAATTTCGGATCCAGATCAGATATCTTTTTGAGAATATCTTTGATTTCTGCTTGTTCGCCATAATTAGCATCTCTCTTGGTTCCGCAATTGGGACAAATTTTTCTGACCAATCTCTGCGCGACAATCAGATTCAATGCAGGCGCCAACATGTACGGTTTGACCTCCATGCTCGTCAATCTTGGAATAGATTCTATCGCGGAATTGGTATGCAAGGTCGTGAAGACCAAGTGACCGGTCAACGCAGCATTGATAGCGATTTCAGCGGTTTCCTGCGATCTCGTTTCACCGATCAGGATGATATCGGGATCATGTCTGAGGATGGCTTTCAATCAGATTTCATAGGTATATCATTTGCTGTAGTTGATCTGCGATTGCTGGATGCCTTTCACTTCATATTCGATAGGATCTTCCAAGGTGATGATTTTCCTTTTCCCATCATTGAGGTAACTCAAAATCGTATAGAGCGTCGTCGTCTTTCACGAACCAGTCGGTCCGGTAAAGATGGTGATTCCCGTATTCTTTTCCAGATTCCTTTTGAGGATCGCGTAGGTCCTTTCGGTGAATCCTATTTTTTCAAAGGTACTGATCCCTTTGGTCGGATCCAAGAATCTGAGCACGGTGCTTTCTGATTCCACACCCGGCATAAAATTTATTCTCACATCCACTTTTCTGTTTTCTCCATGAATATCGGTCGCTTCGAATGAGAATCTTCCGTCCTGCGGGAGGTAGTCGATATTCATTTTGGTGCCAGATATGAATTTCATTTTTTGGAGATATTTTCTGAAGTCTTCGTGCGTGAATTTAAGCAATTCCTGCAATACGCCGTCAATCCTGATCCTCACGATGAGTCCGTCCTCTTGCGGCTGGAAGTGAAGGTCAGACGCTCAGGTCTGGAATGCGAGCCTGATCAATTCCATGATGAAATCACCAGGTTCCATAGTATCCCTCTGTTCATAAATTTTCTGGATCATCGCAATCGCTCATTTGCCGGCGGCTTGCTTCTGCTCGGTTTCCGCTTTCCTTTTCTGCTGAGCGATGGTTTCCATGTCAGCGTACCAGCTCATCGCATAGGTGAATCATTGCGGCGATGTATAAAATATCTCATATTTGTATCCTTTGTCTTCCAAGCTTTTGAGCAATGCAGCTAATCCGTCCGGGAAGTTATTTGTCGTCAAAATCTTGAGCGTATTCTTGTCTTTTGCAAAAATCAAGGTCTCGATCTTTTGAGCCGTTTCTGAAGGGAGGATTTTGAGTTGGTCAAAATTGGGGCTTATCCCCTGCAAATCATCAATCTCTAGAATGCTTTTTGTTAACGTTGTTGGCATATCGCGCACCGTATTCAAAAGGTAAACATATTCATTACCCTTCAAGTATATACTGAATGGCATTTTTTGCAAATCTGCAGCTTGCTATCTCTGGAAGTTTACTTGACTTTTTTAGTCTTTTGGATATAAGGATAAAAAATAAAAAACTAACTAAATTTTAAATAAAATGAACGAAATTCTAAAATTCCATATCGAGTGGCAAGAACGCCAGAAGTGCCTAATAAAAATGCCATCATCACTAATAATCAGTTTTATCATATGTTGGCTTATCCTTTTGTGTATTGATTTTCTTTTACTTTATAAAGAACCGATACATATTATAGGATATTATGCATTACAACTATTTCTTGCTTTTTGCCTTTGGGTTATGTCAGATTACTTTTTCAAAGTCAAAAAAGCGAAATACAAAAATCTGATCAAAGAGTATGAAAAACTCCTTACTCTTATGAATGATGATGGAATAGTACTGGGAGACATCAAAAAATATTATAGGATATTCTTGGAATATGTTCTATTCATTGGCATACAAAAAGATGCGGATGAGCTCGAAATACTCAAAAAATTACGGAAACTCCCTGAAGCCGGAAAATATTCCGAAGAAGAGTTGAAAGACATGGTGCAAAAACATATCAAAACAAAAAAGATCGATAAGTGGTAATATATTATTACAAGCACTTATTAAGCAAATAATAAGCGGCTCCGTTTCAGGAGCGCTTTTTTTATTTCTTGACTTTTTTAGTCTTTT
>CAZWTC010000089.1:0-3018 GCA_964637175.1 uncultured Candidatus Peribacteria bacterium | reverse complement strand
GGTAAATACCAACTTCTCATGAGTCGTAGACAGCATCATAAACAACTTCCGAAACGCTCAGGAGGCACAATGTACCTTCAAATGTATGGAGATCAAAAAAGTGATTTGTGGTACTACCAAAGTATGTGAAATCCAAAACTAATTATCCTTTCAAACAAGATATCATATGAACAGACGAATCTATCTCATAATAGCAGCAGTATCTAGTATACTTTTCTTTTTGGAGCTAAGGTCGATTTTTTCTCTTGGAAAAATCATCAACATCATTTTCCCGTGCACTCAAAACCCGGCCAACTCCTTCCCTTGTTTTGGTATGTATGACATATATTTCGGGCTTGCACTGGTAGGTATCTTCATAATAAGTTTAGTACTATTTTTTATCCACCCAAAGAGATAAGGTTCAAAAAACGACGAAATTTGAACATATCATAAAATATATGTGCAAAAAACAATGAAAATTACCCATAATCTATAAACAATAGGTAAAAAGTAATAAAATTTACCCAATATTTGCTCTTGCAATTTGTCATCAAAAAGTGATAATATTACCACTTTTATATGACAATATAAAATGGATTTGCCAATCAATCAGTTCAAAACTATAGAAGGAAAGCTTAGAATCTATGATAAACCCTTCATAGATAGTTCTCTACTACAAAAAATTCTTGATAAATTTGCTCCCAGATATGAAGCCAAAGAACTAAGTCGTCGCTGAATACTTGCTCCTATCATAGGGTGAAACTTGTATCTCAATCTCTTATCTACCAAAAAGAGTGGATTGCTTGGGACAACGATTCTTGCCCAGTACGGCAAAGACAAAACATATACTATAGGAGGAATGTATCTCTACAACCACTATCATTTTTCTCAACAACTTGCTGATCGGATTACCGTCTATAATACAAGTATTCGCGGCAAAAGAATAATTGCTGGATATAAATTTATTTTTCGTCAGGTGAGACCTTCGTTTTTTCGAGGAATAGAAAAAGTGGGTGCACAATGATATGGGACCTACAATCGTATGACTCCTGAGAGAGCGCTTATCCAGCTTATTGATGAAAGTGAAGGAAAGATGGAATATGTCCAGGATATCTCCCAAGAGATCAGAAAAAATATCATTTCAAAAACAAAACTTATGTCCTTAGCAGAAAAACACAGCAGTAAAAGAGTGCAACTTTTAGTAAAGGAATTTTTGGAAACATGCCAACGCTCATAGATCGCATCGATACATTATTGGAGACTGCACTTCCTATAGAAAACGAGGAAGACCTTTTAGCGGTCTTTGAAAAAAGTAATACCGCCAATTTTGATAAAGAAAAATTTGAAAAAGATTTTTATCTGACCGTGATTCTTCATCGGATTGCCAGAGAAATTCCTGAGATCACCTTCAAAGGAGGAACCTGCCTCAATAGAATATATTTCCCGTATTTTCGTCTGAGTGAAGATTTAGATTTTTCTATAAGTATCGAAAATCCATGAGTAAACACCAATGGGAAGAGACAAAAATTCGCCTATCATATGAGAGAAAAGATGAAAGAAATCTGTAGTAGTATGGATCGAAAAATCGATAACGATGACCATCATCACCAAAAAGCACAAGGAAACACCTCGCTCAAAAGCAAGGACTATACCTATCTCAAATATGTGCTAAGCTATACAAGTATATTTAGCCAAAAAGAGCAGACGATAAAGATAGAAATTACCTACACAAACAAACAACATCTCCCATGACATGAGGGAACGATCCATTCGATATTCATCGATCCTATTCTAGAAGAACCGATTTTTGGAGAGACAAGTATCACCTGTCTGGCTTTGGAAGAGATGATGGCAGAAAAAATGAGGGCCGCATTGACTCGTCAGACTCCCGCGATTAGGGATTTCTTTGATATTCGATATGTCAAAAAGCAATGATTCGACTTCGCTTCTATCAAGCAACTTATTAACGATAAAGTGTCAGAATCAGAGGGATGATATACTATTGATGACTGGTATGATGCATTGAGAATACAAATAGAAAGCGATTTGGATCCCGTCTTGTGAAAAGAATATCCCGACTTTGACTTCGATCAGATCTATGCCTATGTCCTTTCTTTCAAAGAAAAATAAACTCCACCAAGAGCATTTATATCGTACTTCCCGTGATGTCACTAGCTCTCCTCTCCCATCTCAGAAAACAACTTCACGAGCTTTCCGACGACAAGACGCGCGAAATGTCTCAGCGTTTTTTCAAAGAACCCATCCTCGTCTATGGCGTCAAAAGCGCAAGCGTACAAAAGCTAGCCAAAGACACCCGAAAACAAATAAAAGACTTAGACAAACAAACGATTTTCTGACTCTGCCAATCATTATTTCAATCCGATTATTGTGAGGAATCCTTCATCGCCTCAGCATGGACCTATGAACTGAGAAAACAATATACGCCAGAGGACTTCATCATATTTACACAACGAATAGAAAAATATATCAACAACCGAGCCAAGTGCGATACCTTCTGTAATCACACCATGGGTGAATTTATCACGCAATATCCTAGTTACCTAGCTGAGCTCAAGAAGCGAACGAAGTCCACGAATAGACGAGTCAAAAGAGCAGCCGCGGTGAGCTTGATCATCCCCGCAAAAAAAGGAAAATTCCTCGCCGATGTCTTCCAGATCGCAGATAGCTTACTCCTAGATCCCGACGATCTGGTCCAGAAAGGCTATGGCCGGATGCTCAAGGTAGCGAGCCAAGCTCATCAGCAAGAGGTCTTCGACTATGTCATGAAGCACAAAGCAATCATGCCCAGAACCGCCCTCAGATACGCGATAGAGAAACTACCAAAAGACCTCAAAGCACAAGCAATGACTAAATAACTAAATAAACTCATAGCAAAATATATCGTCTTGAGTTTCATATGCTGGAAAAATTACCTTGATTGTCTAGTGTGGAAAAATGCCCACGGGGCTGGATTCCTTGCAGTCAAATGGCGGATCATTTTTCCTAGCGCTTTTGCTTACTTTTGGGGCGATGCCAAAA
>CAZWTC010000088.1:0-3041 GCA_964637175.1 uncultured Candidatus Peribacteria bacterium | reverse complement strand
ATGAACGACAGTCTATGTTCTTGGATCATGAGAATACAAAAACACTGTTAAAACGCTCAAAAATTTCATTACCATTGATGAAGTTATCACTGCTCCGGATCCTCTTTTGGTACAGCAATATTCAGGTATGGATATGCTTCTCGTGATGGGAAATAGTTATATAAACCAATTGGCGAGCAAGCCATTCAGCTATTACAGATAGACTTTTTAAATGAGACGGATTTGATGGATTGGTTCTTATCATGACTAATCAGTCTTAAACATCATTTCAACACTTCAACATTTTACCACTTCAACATTTCAGCATGTTCGATCAGGTGCTCCAAAAGAAAAATGACATCCTTGCCTATCTGGCAGCGTTGTGAATCCCGACCAAAAAGGTACAGGACGAAGAGCTTCTGCTTCTTGCCTTTGTGCATAAATCATATGCTGCGGACTACAAAGACATCATCACTCACAATGAAAGATTGGAATTCGTAGGTGATGGGGTTTTGGGTGCGGTGATCAACAAGCTTCTTTTCCTCAATCATCCAGAAATGGCGGAATCAGATCTGACCTTGTACAAAATAGCATTAGTCAGAGAAGAGATCCTCTCAGAAATAGCCAAAGATATACAATTGGATGAAATGGTCTTCATCAGCAAAGGAGAAGAGAAAATGCAGGGAAGACAGAAAGATTCAATATTATCTGACACCTTGGAAGCGTTGATTTGATATCTCTATATCGATCTCGGAATCGACGTTACGGAAACATTCATCAAGACATATATTTATGCAAAAATGGAAAAGATAGAGAAGAAACCGGTAAAAAGCTACAAAACCATGATCCAGGAAATAGTCCAGAAAGAACATAAAGTTGTTCCGGAGTATAAAGATATCGAACATGTTGTCGATGAAAAGGGGAATGTCACGGAATATAAATCAGAAATATATATTTTGTGAAAGAAGATCAGTGAAGGTTTTGGATCCAATAAGAAAAAAGCACAAGAAGAAGCAGCAAAAAGCTGCTACGAAATAGTGACCAAAGCGAATATCTAGTCTTGCTCTTGAAAAAACAGTATAAATATATACAGTTCTTATCGTTTTTTAGAATATAATTGATTCTTTGATGAAAGCACCGTTTTCTATTATGAAACATTCGTATACGCGAGTTAGTATATGAATTGTGTTGATGATTCTCGCGTTGTTCCTGTTTTTCCAGAATGCAAGATTTTCAGAGGAGTTCACTTGATGAGTGAAAATCGGTATTGCAGGTGTTTTGGATGAGAATAAAGTGATCCAGGATGTGACCAAATATATGGAAGATAAATGATATAAAGACAGCAATGTCGCTGTTGCGCTGGAAAACAATCTTACCAAGATTTCATTAAGGACAAAAGTAGAAAGCGATGAACAAGTGAATCTGTTGTCAAAGGATATCCAATCAGTGCTTGTTGAAAAGTGATACATCAAGAGCACAAATGATGTGGTAGAACAATCCATAACTGGACCAAGCGTTTGATCATATATGCAAAAATCAGCAAAGAACGCTTTGATTGTTTGAGTGATCTTGATGGCGATTTATATGATTTTTTCTTTTGCCGGAGTCAGAAAAGAGATTTCTCCAACCATATTAGCGGGAGTGGTCATCTTTACGATGATTTTTGATGTAGGAATGCCTGCATGAGCATACGGTGTTTGGATGATGTTAGATCATACCATGACGGTGAATACGATTTTTATCATTGCTGTCCTTACGAATATGGGATATAGCATCAATGATACCATCATCATTTTTGATAGGATCAGAGAAAATATCAAACTCAACGCTGGTAAAAAGGTTTTGTTTAGCAAGATATTCGAAGATAGTCTCCGACAGACGATGAGAAGGTCTTTTGGTACTGTTTTTGCCGTGTTTTTGGTTATTGTTTTTATGTTTTTCCTTTGAACATGATCTGTTAGGGAATTTTCTTTCACTATCGGAATGTGAGTATTGTTCGGATCATATTCTTCTATCTTCATGTCGGCTCCATTAGTATATATCTTATTAGGCAAATACCGTAAAGAGAGAAAAGAGACATTAGCTCAAAAATAGATATTTTATTCATCTATATATCATACTTTGGATATTTTTTCCAAGATTATTTGTTACCACAATGATGATTTTTATGTACTGTGGAAACCGAATACGTTGCCTACTACCTTTGGTAAAGAGGTATGTTTTTTGGATATATTGTTAGGAAAGGAGACACAGCCAGATACCGATTTTTCTATCCCAAAATTTCTTGTTCCTTATATCGACCTTCCTGATTTCAAGCCTTGTATACTCAAGCAATCGCTGATCCAGCATCAATTGGCTGTTTTTGGGAAAGAAGAAGAGTTGGGTCTGCTTAATAGGTTAGACAATGAAACCGCAGGATTTCTTTATTTTGCAAAAACCGAAGAATCTTTCGAAAAATATCGTCAACTTCAAGCTGAAGGCAAAATACATAAATGGTATATCGCACAGATCCAATGAACACCAAAAGAATCGGCATTTGAAATAGATATGCCTATCATGCACCACAAACACAAGGAAGACAGAATGATTTTTGTGCGCGGTCCAAAAGATGAATTGAAGGGAAGAAGCAAAATTCATCACCCCAGAACGATAATCAAGGTCTTGCACACAGATGAAAAAACAGGGATTTCAACGCTTTTGGTGGGTATCTATAAAGGCGTAAGGCATCAGATCAGAGTGCATCTGGCTGGAATAGGATATCCTGTAATTGGAGATGCTTTGTATGGCAAAGATGAAAAGCCAGGCAATCTTCGTCTCTGGAGTGTAGGATTCCAAATCCAATAACAAAAAAATTTGCATTTTTTCAAAAAAAAGAGTATAATAACTACGCTTTAGTTTGAATATATGGCATCTATGGAAACACCGCAAGCACAGGGCATACAACCACTCACCCAAAAAATAGCTATTGATTACCTGAATTTTAAGTTAAAAGAAAAAAAGGATTTTCTCTCATATCGGGATGAATTAGTCCCTGCCTATTTTTCTGCGCAATGATTTTGCCA
>CAZWTC010000087.1:920-3047 GCA_964637175.1 uncultured Candidatus Peribacteria bacterium | reverse complement strand
ATACTCTTCGATGACAGACTGCCAGTGCTTGTCGGAATCGCTGATATTCAATATGACGAACCTGACTTTTATAAACAATTAAATGATTATTCAATTACGGATTTCGAATTACGAATTTTTTTATGCTATTACATAAATCCGTAATCCGCAATTCGCAATCGATTAATTAGAAAATTTATTTAGCAAAAAATAGTTAGTATTGTATATATCTCGGCTGCTGTCATTCGTACGGACTGAGAACTTTGAAAATATCGCCTTTTTGGATGCCTCTATTTTCAAACTCTTCGAGCAATCCTCTTTGACCGATCTGCTTCCGGAACCATGCTTCAGCTTCATCGTTTCCTCGCTGCATCATCCGGACAAGCTTGGCGAAATCCTCGTTGTAGATCTCTCGGACGCTGACATATTGAGCGTCTCCTGCTGAAATATAGTGTTCATTGACCAAAACCTCTTTTTCCTGATCACTGATATTCCTGATCGAACTTTCGATATGTCTCGTTTCATGATGAGGGATATTTTCCACATGATAGACCTCTTGGATATCGGTTTTTTTGAGCACTTCCACTACTTTCTTCAATCGTTCATCGACGCCGGAATGAGTCGCCGCAGAGATAGTGAACGTATATTCATCGAGGAGTTTTTTCGTGATTTTGGTTCAGATAGTATTCTTTTTGAAAAAATCTAGAATCTGTTTCCGGAATTGCGCTTTGTATTCTTTGAGGATATCAGGATCGTTGACGAGATCATATTTATTGATGAGGAAGAGCATCCTTTTTTCGATAACTAATTTCCCCTCTTCATAGATGAATAGCGTGATCATCCCTTTATCTTCCCTGATCTGGATCTCTACGGCATTGGGATCTTTGCTGAATTTTGTGCGCGTATAGGTACAGATCTCCTCCAATAATTCTGGAATTTCGGTGATTCCTTTGTCATATCTGGAGATATCTCCGATCAGACAAAATACTCTCGCTTTGAGGATATGGCGAAGAAACGCATTGCCCAATCCCCTTCCTTCCGCAGCACCCTTGATGAGTCCTGGGATATCTATGACATTGAAATTTGTCTTTTGGACGGTCACCGAACCCAAATTGGGAATCAAGGTCGTGAACGGATAATCTGCGACCTTGGCTTTGGTGTTTGAGATGCTATTGATGATGCTCGTTTTCCCTACGCTCGGTGTCCCGATTAGAGCCACGTCAGCGAGCAACTGCAATTCGAGCACGATCTCTTTCTTGTGCCCCGGTTCGCCGAGCAGACAGAATGACGGATACTGATGGACAGCATCCTTGAAATGGATATTCCCGACTCCTCATTCGCCTCCGTGCACAGCGACATATTGCTCTCCGTCTTTGGTAAAAGTATAGAGTATTTCATCCGTGAGCTTATCTCTTACAAGAGTTCAGACAGGAACCTGGAGGATCAGATCCTCAGCGTTTGAGCCGTATTGATCTCTGGATTTTCCTCCTTCACCGGGAGCGGCTTTGAATGTTGATTTATATCTATAGGTTTGGAGCGTGTTTTCGTCTTTGGCTGCTTGGAGAATGACTGATCCTCATTTTCCGCCATTTCCTCCTGATGGTCATCCGAAAGCGACTCCTGCTTCTCTCCTTCAGGTAACCGTTCCATCGCCTCACTTCCCTGATTGCACGCTTATCGTGACTTCATCATAAAAACGCATGATTTGAATGCAGAATATAAAATGCAGAATTCAGAATAATTGAATTGTCTTCTTATGGACTATAGGAGATTACGGAAGCAGGAAAGAAAAAAAAGAGAAAGTGATGGCATTGTGTCTCAATCAAAAAAACTTGCCCTGAAATTCAGAGCAAGTACAATATCATTAGAGAACAATTAGTTTATAATAAATCAGCTGCTAATTCAGCCAATTCGCTTCGTTCTCCTTTTTCCAAGGTTACGTGAGCGACCAGTTTCTGCCCACTCATCTTATATACGGCATGACTTAAGCCGTTAGAACTGGCGTCTAAATAACGGGCATCAATTTGTCTAATATCTCCACAAATCACTATTTTAGTATTTTGTCCAGCACGAGTTATTATTGTTTTTACTTCGTGAGGTGTGAGATTTTGTGCTTCATCTATGATAAATAATGTATTATTTAAACTT
>CAZWTC010000087.1:550-910 GCA_964637175.1 uncultured Candidatus Peribacteria bacterium | reverse complement strand
GCTAATGGTATATGCTAATCCATTTGAACGAGAATCTAAATAAGGACTATCTATCTGTTGGACGTCACCACAGAACACGACTTTGGTGTTTTCTCCGGCACGAGTGATTATAGTCTTAACTTCATGCGGAGTGAGATTCTGCCCTTCATCTACGATGAAACCTACATTATTGAAGCTACGGCCACGGATTGATGCCAAAGGCTGGATTATAATCTTCCCTTCTTTCTGGAGTGCGGAGATATAATCAACTTTCTCTTCGACCTGTGGTTTCTGTTGATTCCTTCTTTTCTTCGATGATTGTTCAATGATTTCTTCTGTTTGCACCGCAACCCTTTTGCCTTTATACTGACTTTTGATGAA
>CAZWTC010000087.1:0-540 GCA_964637175.1 uncultured Candidatus Peribacteria bacterium | reverse complement strand
CGTTGGCATCACCAGGCAATGCTCCGATATCGCGGTTGCTCAAGGGAACCATCGCTGCTGCAATGATGATCCTGTCAAATCTCCCTTCTTTGAGCTGTTCAAGCATAGCAGCCATGGCAAGCAATGTCTTACCCGTTCCTGCTTTCCCCAGAAGAGATACGAGATTTACTTCAGGATTCATCAGCGCATCCAATGCAAAACATTGTTCAGAATTTCTGGGCATGATAGAGAATATGGGCTTCTTTTCAATTTTGTAAAAATAATCCATATCTTTATTCACCCGCATGAGACAGCTTGTGTTATTTTCTGTCTTTACCACCATATACATATTAGGTTTTATGATATCCTTGGATATGTATTTGGAATATTCTTCTCCGAAGATAGGCGCTTTGTTGTTTTTGTAGACGAGATCTATGAGTACGGAAAAATCTTGGTGCACAAGATTCGCCTTTCCCGTGTATAAATCACTGACACTAGGAACTTTGTCGTTTTCATAATCCTGTACTTCCAGATTCAGCGCTTCCGCTTTGAGACGAAGAT
>CAZWTC010000086.1:0-3162 GCA_964637175.1 uncultured Candidatus Peribacteria bacterium | reverse complement strand
GAGAAGGTAGTGGAGCAGATGGAAGAAAAGAAAGATTCCGTTACTCAAGATGCCGCTGTAAAGATTGATACCGCCTTAGCTCATATTGAAGCTCTCCAGGAACATGGACGAGAAACTACTGCAAATCTCCGAAAACGATTCTTCAAAAATACTCCAAAAAAACGTTAAACGTTACGACTTCTAAAAAAAATATTCTTGTTCACTATTTAGTGATGTGATATCATTCTGTTGCGTTGATTGGGAAGAAAAGGTTATCGCTATTTCCAGAGAGCTGCAGCAGGTGCGAAGCAGTAGTAGCTTTTCCTTAGGCCACCCATGAGCATCGCACGAGATACTAAGTGCGACGGGCAAGCCCGAGACAGCTGTAAATGAGTACAAAATAAGGTGGTACCGCGAAAAATAACCCTCGCCCTTATGCCGAAACGTCTGTTTTGGTGTGAGGGTGAGGGTTTTTTAAAAGGAGGAAACTATGCATTCATCAATCGTCCGCGGTAAATATATAGAGTTTTATAAACGACAACATCACGTAGAGATTCCTTCATCACCCTTAGTACCGGAAAATGATCCAACGACGCTTTTTAATAGCTCAGGGATGCAACCACTTGTACCTTATCTACTAGGAGAAATTCATCCAGCAGGAAAACGTTTGGTAAATAGTCAAAAAGCGATTCGATTACAGGATATTGAAGAGGTGGGAGATAATAGACATACAACATTCTTTGAAATGTTAGGTAATTGGTCGTTGGGTGACTATTTTAAAAAAGAACAACTTCAATGGGTATTTTCGTTTCTAACAAACGAAATAGGATTACAACCTCAAAATTTATATGTAACTGTTTTTGAAGGAAATGCTTCTGTTCCTAAAGATACTGAATCCATAGAAATTTGGAAGCAAATATTTTTATCAGTTGGTATCGAAGCTAAAGAAGGAGAAAGGATTTTTACATACCCTGCAAAGAAAAATTGGTGGAGTCGATCAGGTGAGCCAGAAAAAATGCCGGCAGGTGAACCCGGAGGTCCTGATAGCGAGATATTTTTTGATTTTGGTAAGAATCGTATGTTTCATGAGCAATCCATTTGGAAAGATGAGGTGTGTCATCCAAATTGTGACTGTGGTCGATTTATGGAAATAGGAAATTCTGTATTTATGCAATACCAGAAAAAAGAAGATGGAAGTTTACAAGAACTACCACAGAAAAATGTTGATTTTGGTGGTGGATTAGAAAGAATAGTTGCTGCATCAAACAATGATTCTGATGTGTTTAAAACAGATATGTTTGCAGATATTATTCGTGATTTAGAACAGGAATCTCAAAAAAAATACGATACGGACGATAGAACAACCCGGGCAATGAGAGTTATTGCTGATCATTTACGTGCTTCCGTTATGTTGATTGCTGATGGTGTTGTCCCATCAAATAAAACGCAGGGGTATGTGCTCAGACGTTTGGTACGAAGAAGTGTTATGAAAATGAAAGAATTGTCGATCACTCAATATCAGGAAATATCAAAGAGGATACTCAAAAGCGTGGGCAATACGTACAAAAGTGCGTATCCAGAACTAAATCCTGATTTAGCAACCTTTTTATCATATGAAGCTGTCATGTTGGAGGAAATTAATAAATTTGAAAAGGCGATACATAAAGGTACTCAGATGCCTATGAAACAGGAAAAACAACCTGGGAAACCCAACATATCCTTGCTGCCGAAGAATGCATCAATCATCTGAAAAGCAGAAAGATGATCTGGTCCCCAAATCAGATATTGAATTGGGAACAGTTCAGATTGGCCGCTGTTCACAAGGTTGCAAAGAATATCTATGCAGCGTTCGGCGATGCCTACAATGAACAGCGGTCAAACGCTGAAAAAGAATTCTCCAAGGCCATGAATCTTGGAATAACAGAACTGGACAGGAACGAGGATGGCCGAAGGGATAACAACGAAAAACGGCAGCGTGTAACAAATTGGAATAGATCATGACCGATTTTACAGATGTTTGGGATGATATTGTGACTAGGATTGGTCAGTTATTGCCAAACCACAGAAGGCTGCCGGATGCATACGCTGTGGAAGCAAATGACGATCTTTATCTCGGATTGGGTTGGTCGCTGGCTATCAGTCCTGGAACCAACCCGGAACGATGGTTATCAAAACACAAGTCTATAATTGTTGATCTTGATCTGCGAATAACAAGGAAATCATTCGGGCTTGATCACAACCCGGCTGATAAACAGGATGCAGAAATAGATCTTTTCGGTGATTTTGAATTGGTCTATGATGACGTTCATAACAACAATTTAAACGCGGCAGGTGCTATAATAAAGGTGTTATCATTCACTGGTATTGAGGCAGTCGATACCGACCGCGAGAATTTTAGGGTTTTGACAGCAACCTTGACGGTTGAATACTTTAGAACATAAAAAAAGGAAGGGAATAAGATGGCCTCTATTACTACCCGTAGCTCTGTCCTTGGCGTCAAGGTGGAAACAACCGAAGGAACGCCAGTGGCTCCAGCAGCTACAACTGATTTTATTGCTATGCAGGATGATTTCACCATGTCACCAGAATTTGAGGTTCTGGAAAATGCTGAAATGAAATCCTCTATCGGCCGATCGAAATCAATTCTCGGAAGTGAGAATCCTACCTGTAGCTTTTCCCACTATCTGCGTCACTCTGGCGTTGAAGGTCAGGCACCGAATTATGGCCAGCTGCTGAAGGCAGCGTTTGGCGCATCGGATACAGAAGCCACCGAATATAATACGGTAGCGTCATCGACTACGAGCGTTATCAAGGTTGACGCGGGAGAAGGCGCGCAATTCCGTCGCGGTCAGGCGCTTCTGATCAAGGATGGAACAAACGGATATCGGATACGGCCAGTCCACAGCATATCGACCGATGACCTTACCATCGGCTTTAACGTGCCAACCGCACCTGGAACGGGCGTCAACCTCGGCAAAGCAACGACATATTATCCGGCCAATACAGGCCACCAATCACTTTCCTTGTGGCACTACCTTGGAAATAGTGGCGCGGTTCAGCTGATGGCTGGCGCAAAAGTGACAGAGGTTTCTATCACTGCCGAAGCTGGCCAGCTTGTTAACGCAAGCTATAGCCTGGAAGGCGTGGGCTTCTATTTCAACCCAATCGAAATCACCAGCAGCA
>CAZWTC010000085.1:0-3177 GCA_964637175.1 uncultured Candidatus Peribacteria bacterium | reverse complement strand
TTTGATCTTTTGCACTATGGTCATATTAATTTCTTAAAAAAGTGCAAAGAAATAGCTGGTCAAAACGGTAGGGTTGTGGTGTGTCTTAACCCCGACAGCTTCATAACTAGGTATAAAAAAAAGCCGCCAATCATGACGTATGAAGAAAGAGAGAGGTCTCTTGCAGAAGTTCCCTATGTGGATGAGGTAATTCCGAATACCGGTGAGGAAGATGCAAAGGTATCAATTGAACAAATAATGCCTGATATCATTGTGATTGGCTCTGACTGGATAGAAATATCTCGTTATGTTACGTTCCATACACAAAAGGAATTAGTACTACAGAAATAAAGAAGAGATTACAATCATAACAATTCATGTTTTCAAGCATTCTTAAAAATATTGGACTTCAAGGCTTCCAAGATTTCTTATTTCAGCTATTGGGTCTTCTGCAATTCGTCATCATAGCCAGGGTCGGCGGTGCCCTTGATGTGGGGGTATACAGCTATATTTGGGCAATCAATAGCTTACTTTCACTCTTGCTTGACTTCGGAGTCAATCAACATTACTGGAGAATGTGGACGGTCAGTTCAATAAATAAAAAAAGTGATCTTCAAAATGTTGTTGCTCAAAAAATTTTTTTCTCACTTTTCCTTCTGCTTCCGCTTCTTATATACACCATTTATTTTGAAGAATACAAATTCCTATTTATTGTAGCCTTCTCTTCTACAGTATTTGATTTGTTGAGACAGGCATATGTGTACTCTCTGCAAGCAGAAAACTTATTTTCGATGTCTGTGAAGCTGAATTTCATCGATAAGTTGTCATCATTGCTAGTTGGAATTCCCCTTTACTTGACGACTTCCAACTTGGAATGGATTTTTATAGGTGCTTTGGTTGGAAAATTTATTTCCTCTTTATTTCTTTTTCAATCGACGGGGCTATTCATACCAAAAATGAATATCTCAAATATATCTGCAATTGCCGGAGAATCCGTCGGTATGTTTGTATTGTCTACCCTCCATGTGATCTATTTTCGCTCAGACAGCATCATTATCAAATGGTTTCTTGGTTCTAGCAATCTTGGAGAATATAGTACGGTGTATAAAATATATGAGACAATCACGCTCATCCCAACAATCATATTTATTAGTGCGCTTCCCTCCATTAGCAAATCCTTGCAAAATTCAGAAAAGCTTAGCTCTCTATCATCGCTTCTCATCAAATTTTTGCTGCTCATTAGCCTCTTTATCAGCTCTTCACTGATCATATCCTCACGACAAATACTTGATTTTTTATATCGAGGTTCATTCTATACGTCATACCAAGTGCTGGAAACTTTAGCACTCGCACTTCCCTTCTATTTCATCACCGCCGTTCCCACAGCCATATTGATAGCAAAACGCAAAGATAAACAAATAATATACAGACTCCTTTTTCTGGTGTTGTTCAATATCATAAGCAATATGTTATTGATACCCTACATGGGTATTAGAGCTGCCGCCCTTGTGACGCTTATTACTGAAATTATGAGCGCAATTATTTTATTCGCACAGTCAAAGGTGAATATCTCCTTCATATATGAAAAAAGATTTGTTGTACTGATAGCATATTGCCTACTCCCCAAATTATTGTTTTCACATACAGGATTCCTTATGCAGTTAGTATTTACCTGTGGATTTCTGCTGCTACTTTTTGCTACTCAGATAGTGACGAAAAAAGACTTCAGGTCGGCGTTTAGTCTTCTAAAAAGCTCCAGGGACAGCTAGGATTTTTCACCCAGAATTAAATGATAGAAGTCAAGAGCGGTTCTATATGGAATTGAACTTTGGATTTTTGCCTGCATCACTCTCAGAACCAGGTCTCCTTTCACAAGCAAAAGAGCAGTGGACGGTATTGCAGTGCGCTGTGATAGAAAAGCTGGAAGGGTTTCCAACAATGACTCCCATAGTGATTTTCCCCAGCTTCTCTCATTATTGATTAAGTATACAAGCATGGGTCGGGGCTCATAATACATTCTCGCCTTCTGTGATGATTGCATCAAGAGAATAATAATCAAATGAATACAATTTCTCCCTATGTACGGCTCAGCTTTCTTCGCATGATTATTCCAACAAGATCGTCTGACAATATTTGCTGAGAGGGTAAAGTGGTTCATTCCAAATACAGGATAATAGGAAAAGGGGTTATACCAAAAAAAATACTCTACAAAATCTGATGTATCAATTATTGTTGTCCTTTTATTAAAGGATGGAGACACAATCTTATTCCGTCGAAAATCTTTCACTGCGTAATTAAGAAGTAGAGTGTCAATTGATTTTTCTTTTTTTAATATCGATACAATATCAAGAACTGAATGAGTATAGAGACTGTCATCATTGCTTAGCAACCAACAATATTCACCCTTCGCCATTTCTACTACCGATAAAACATTTACATCAAACCCTCGATTTTCTGGCTGAATAGCAAAAGAAATTTTTGCTTTTCTATATCTTTGTTTCATTTTTTGAATGATCGATTGTATATCTTCTGTGGAACAATTGTCAGAGATAACTACGTCCACGTCGCTTGGGATTGGAAGTTTTTCTATTTGAGTACAAATTTGTATTAATAACTTCGAGAGAAATTTGACTCTATTGTAATTCGGTATACAGATGCTAAGAAGTGGCATGTTGTCTATATGGTGGATTGCTTCCTTCGAGTCCATCCATCAACAATATCTCTAAATATGTCGGTTAATGATTTTGTTACTGACCATTCCGGATAATGATTCTTCATCTTTGTAAGATCACTGTAGTAGCAAATATGAGCACCAATCCTTTTTTGATCAATATATACCCATTTTTTCTTTTTTCCAGTCATTTCTTTTGTCAACTGAAATGCTTCAATAATAGAGCAACTATTTTCCTTTCCTCCTCCAAGATTGTAGACCTCAGCGATTCGAGGCTTCAGAGAAAATTGATACATAAATTGCGCCACATCAAACGAATGAATATTATCCCTCACCTGTTTTCCCTTATATCCATATACCTTGTATTCCTTCCCTTCGAGATTACATTTCACTAAGTAACTTAAGAAACCATGAAGTTCAACACCACTGTGGTTTGGTCCCGTTAAACATCCACCACGCAAGCAGCATGTATGAATTCCAAAGTAGCGACCATACTCCTGCACCAATATATCGCCAGATAACTTTGA
>CAZWTC010000084.1:0-3281 GCA_964637175.1 uncultured Candidatus Peribacteria bacterium | reverse complement strand
TATAGTGACCCATTATAGATTGATGAACGACCCGAACGGGAAAGGGATCGTCGTAGATCCTTCAGCGAAATTGGAAGAAGAGCTGATCGTAAGGCCGACATCGGAAACCATCATCCGGAACAGCTACAAAGATCGAATCCATTCCTATCGCGATCTGCCGTTGCTGATCAACCAACGAGCCAACGTCGTAAGACGAGAGATGAGGACGAGATTATTCCTCAGGACTGCAGAATTTCTCCGGCAGGAAGGGCATACCGCTCACGCAAGCGCAGAAGAAGCTGATGCAGAAGCGAGGAAAATGCTTGACGTCTACAACGACTTTTGTGTAAACTTCATGGCGATATCACCCGTACTCGGAGCGAAACCGGAACACGACAAATTCGCATGAGCTGTAGCAAGCTATGCTTTTGAGCCTATGATGCAGGACGGAAAAGCCTTGCAAGCAGGGACAAGTCATAATTTATGACAGAACTTCGCCAAAGCCTTTGATGTGAAATTCACCAACGAAAAGAACGAACTTGAATTCGTCTACGCGACATCTCGAGGAGTTTCTACGAGATTGATCGGATGACTCATCATGGCGCATAGCGATGATCAAGGCTTAGTATTGCCTCCAGCATTAGCGCCGTTGCACGTCGTCGTAGTTCCTATCTTCAAAACCCCAGAAGAATTGAAACTGATCAAAGACTACATTCAACCGCTCATCGAAAGATTCGAGACCACTAGACTCGATTTCAATTCCAAATATTTCCATGAGAGCATTTCGCTCAGATGGAAAATCGATGAAGACAGCAATAAATCGCCAGGACGGAAGTTCAACGAATACGAACTCAAAGGCGTGCCCGTAAGGATCACTATCGGAGCAAAAGATATCGCAAACGGTACCGTAGAAGTCTTCAAGAGAGAATCAGGAGAAAAAGAGAATATCAAGATAGAAGAAGTGGATTTGGATATCGACAAATATCTCTACAAAGCGCAGAATAATCTTTTGAGAAAAAACGAAGAATTCAGGAAAGCACATACTTTCGTGGTCGATACCTATGATGAATTCAAAGAAAAAATCGAACAAGGCTTCGTCATGGCGCATCGGGACGGCACCGCAGAAACCGCCGAAAAGATCAAAGCGGAAACAGCAGCTACCGTAAGATGTTTACCATTTGATATGGTTGAGGAAAATGGTGTTTGTATCCTTACCGGTAAGCCAAGCAAGTGAAGAGTCTTATTCGCAAGAAGTTATTAAAAAAGATGCTAAACAACTACCTGATTTTAGCATATTTAGAAGCACCCTATGTCGCACAGAAGCTAGTTGTCGGACATCTATACTTTTTGTTTACTCGGAACCTTTTTGATTTTTCAGAATGGAGGTTTAAACAGGAAAATGGAGCTTGACTTTTTAGAGGAAATACATATCTTTTCTTCGAAAGAAAATTTTAACCAAAATAAAATAGAAAGAAATTATGTTAGAAAACATCACTAAAATTTTAGGGACAGAAAATGTCCTGGTAAAAAAAAGCGGAAATGATTTTATCCGCGGAATTATTGCCAAAACAAATTCAAAGAAATCAATTTTTCACATTTCCTGGGGGAACGATTACGTTTACCTAAGAATAAAAGGAGATGACACCACATTACAAAGAACCATTTCAGAAATGGTTGGTACAAAATGCATCAAAGGAGAATGTGGCACCTGGACAGGAAACGAGATTTTATATGCATGGCATAAGGAAGAAAAAGAACAAAATGAGTTCTTGAAATCTTTAAGACTTGCATGTGGATTTAACACAGGATTATTTTCCTTTTTGGGATGGCAAAAAGTAGAATTAATGGCAGCATAAAAAAGTATTCAGATTTTAAAGTCCAAGTTTTTGCTTGGGCTTTTTTATACTTTAATTTTTCTCCTTTATTCGTATATTTCCTCTAGTAATAATTTCCACTCAACAAACAAAAAAATCACAAGGTCCTGTAAAGGGAAAAGACATAAACAACAAAAAGATAGACAATCCGACAACACGCACTATTCGATATCCGCGACCTAATAGATTTCAACGGTCTGTCGGAGCATCGGACTAGTGCGAAACGTTAGAAGACATCTATCTCTTGACTCAAATAAAGAATTGATTTGAAAGATTGAAGAAGAAATATAATAGGTTTTACCACTATTCCATACCATGAAAAAAACAGCGATCCTAACAATTGCATTCATGTTAATGCTTGCAGGCTGCAGCAGTCAAAAACAGTCTATCGACAGTGAAACGCAGCTAGCAGAGACTACGCTGACAAGCTTTTTTGATAATCTGAGCCAGCAAAAATTCGACAAAGCAGTGGAGTTTTTCACTTCAGATCAAGAGATGCGGAACAATCTCTCTATCTATGGTCCGGAACAAAAAACAGGCAAAGCGGATATCATGGAAAATTATTGCACATCAGTACCGAGCTGTCTCAAAGTGAACATCAGAGACGCAAAAAAAATGAACGACGGAGAATATACATTCAAAGTCCAATTCCACCAAAAAGATGGCAAACTCTTCATCTTAGGTCCATGCTGCGGAGCGACAGAAAAAGAAATGCCTCCACAAGACACCTTTGATTTCACCGTCAAAAAAATAGACGGCATATTCAAAGTCACCACACCGCCTGTTTATGTGCCGTAATAGCATTGCTATGTACGAAAAAAGAGGCAGTTTATGCCTCCTCGCATATATTTTTCAAAGAACAATCACGATTTATGCTTCTACAATTTCCTTAAGAGAAACCTTTCAATCTTTTTTAATAATAAATTCTACAGTATCTCACTCTGAATAATTTCCTTTAGGATTTTCTATTCTTATATCATAATCTCCATTATCTGGAGCAATAAATAGATAATCTTTTTTTACAAATTTTATTTGTCATTTTTGTACTCTTCATAAAATTTCATTACTTTTTATAGTTATATCTTTTATTTTTTGACCTATTTCAACAATTTCTTGGGCTGTTAATCATGGCATATCTGGCATGCCTTCATTTCTATATGCATATATAAATTTTCTTAAACTATCAATTTTTCTTTGTACAGCAAACCATCTTCATTCTGTTATATCTTGCGAAACTTCATTAAGATTTTTTTTTACTTCTCTAACGGTCATTTCTTTTTCCATTTCTTCAATGTTTTTTGTATTTATTCAAGGAATAATATTTTCTCAATATTCTTTGATAAAATATAGTAAATAAGCAACTTGGTTTTCAAACGGTCAGGCAAATTTACCACTTATATTTGTTTTAAGTTTTTCAAAAGAATCTTT
>CAZWTC010000083.1:0-3463 GCA_964637175.1 uncultured Candidatus Peribacteria bacterium | reverse complement strand
TAAAATATAGATCATTTGTGAAAGTCTTTTTACATGTTAAGTAATATACGTATGTGATCAAAAGCCCATCCAATCGGAATGAGAGTAGGAATAATGAAATCACGACCTGCAGAATGGTTTGCAAAACAGCAAAGAACAGGGGCAGATTTTTTCGTTGAAGATATAAAAATGAGAAAATTTGTAGATGATACTTTTCCTAGGGCAGGTATTTCAAAAGTTGTGATCAGGAAAACCGCTAAAGAATGAGAAATCATCATTTTCTCTTCAAAGGTCGGTGTATTGATGGGTAAACAATGAGCTAAGATCAAGGAGTTTGAAGATGCATTGAAAAAGAAATATCATAAAGATATGAAAGTCATCATCAAAGAAGTAAAGGTCCCTGAATTGTCTGCAAAAATCATGGCTGAATTCATCGCTTCACAACTTGAAGCCAGGATGCCATTCAGGAAAGTGGCAAAAAATGTCTTGCAGAAAGTTATGGAGAAGTGAGCTTCCGGTATCAAGATTCAGGTCGGCGGAAGACTTGGAGGAACAGATATTGCGAGGACAGAAAAGTTCATCGAAGGAAGGGTATCCCTCCAGACATTCAGATCAGATATTGATTATTACTATCTTCAAGCAAGGACAAAATACGGAATGCTCGGAGTGAAGGTTTGGATAGAAAAAGGAATCCTCTACAATAAAGCACAAGCTAATGCTAATAAAAAAATAAGTTTATAGGTCTAGTATTTTATTTGTTTTGATCAAAGTATAATGTTGTTGACACCAAAAAGATGGAAATATAGAAAACCTCTCGTGAGACAGCTCAAAGGAAAAAGCTATAGAGGATCTACGGTCGCTTTCTGACAATATGGGCTTAAAGCACTAACAAGTTCATATGTTTCCAACAAGGAAATCGAAGCTGCCAGAAAAGTCATCGTAAGAGCCATCAAGAAAACAGGTAAAATGTGGATCAGAATATTCCCTGATGTACCGTTCACCAAAAAAGGTCTTGAAATGCCGATGGGTACTGGAAAGGGAGATGTAGATATCTATACTGCTGCTGTAAGAAAAGGAAGAGTGATGTTTGAACTTATGGGAATTCCAAAGGAAGCTGCAAAAGAAGCATTGATCAAAGCATCCAAAAAATTATCCGTCAAAGCGAAATTTGTAGAAAGAGGAGAAGTGAGATAGATTTTAGTTATAGACTTTAGCATCAAATATTTACTATTTAAATTTGTTTATCAATGAAAGAAAAAGCTGCCTTTATGAAAGATCTGCAAGATAAGACCATCAAAGAACTTATTCTTATGAGAAGGACATTACAACAAGAACTTTATTCCTATAAGATGAAAAACGCCATCAAGGGATTCAAAGAGACTCATAAAATAGGCGATACAAAGATCAAAATAGCAAGGATAAATACCGTTTTAACCCATAAAACTAAAGCACAAAATGGTGGTAATATGAAATAAGAGCATCAAAGAGCTTATCTGAGAAGTTATCAGCGATAAGACAAATAAATCTCGTACTGTCTTGGTGAAATCTGTAAAGATGCATCCATTGTACAAAAAGAGATTTATCGTAAGAAAAAAATATTATGCTCATGATGAAGATAATGCTTCTAAGCTCTGAGATATGATAAAAATCAGAGAATGCAGACCAGTCAGCAAGCTCAAAAAATGGAAATTCATAGAAATCATCAAGGCATAATTTTATTTATATTTAAACGTATCCTCTCATGTTAAAAAATGAATCCACGGTTATCATAGCAGACAACACGTGAGCAAAAAAATGACAGATATTCAGGATCCTGAAATGATCAAATGCAAAAACCGCTACTGTCGGTGATAGAGTCATGATTGCCATCAAGAGCGCTTTGCCTACGAGTACGGTCAAAAAAGGAGATGTTGCACAAGCATTGATCGTAAGGATCAAAAAAGAGATCACCAGAAAAGACGGTACTTACGTAAGATTCGGTGATAACGCCGTCATCCTTATGAGCAAAGATGCAAAATGAGAAATCAAACCTATAGGAAAAAGAATATTCGGTCCTGTAGCGAGAGAACTCAGACAAATGTGATATAAGGCTATCACTAATATGGCTGAAGAAGTAGTGTAAAAGAGAATGTAGAATGTATAATTCAGCATTCAGAAAAAATAATATTAGCATTCAGAGCATTATGTTTAATATAAAATATTTATTCTTATTTGTTATCAACATGAAAAAGCTAAAATCCTGAGATCCTGTGATCATGATCGCCGGAAAATATAAATGAAAGATATCTACGATACAAAAATTCGTAGATGCTGATCGCGTAATCGTAAAAGGAGTAAATGAAGTGAAAAGAGCTATGAAAGGAAAAGGATTTATCAAAAAAACGCTTCCTGTGCATGTATCAAATGTCATGTATTATGTGGAAGACAAAAAACAAGCTACCAGAATCAAGGTTGTGGCTGATAAAAAATGAAAGAAAACAAGAGAAGCTGTCAAACTCAAGCTTACGCTCAAATAATCTATTTTTATTGTGTTTATTTTTGACTTCATGAATACATTAGAAACATTCAATACTAAGGTTCTCAAGAATCTTCAAAAAAAACTTGAGATCAAAAACATCAATGCTGTCCCAAAAATCGATAAAGTGATTGTCGCTATCGGGATAGGCTCTTTGGCTACCAGAAAATCGCTCAAGGATTTCGATGAATTTGACAAAATCATCACAAAAATCACTGGTCAAAAAGCTCGTGTTTTGAAATCAAAAAAAGCTATCTCAAATTTCAAGCTTAGAGAAGGTATCCCTGTGATGCTTCAGACAACATTGAGAAAACAAAGAGCATATGACTTTCTTGATAGATTCATGAAATTGGTGATGCCGAGGCTTAGAGATTTTTCCGGGTTCACAGAAAAGAATTTTGATGGACAAGGAAACTTCAATATCTGACTTCCTAACTATAATATCTTCCCTGAACTTTCATTGGATGATATCGTGACTCCTATGGGACTCCAAATCACTATCGTTACTACCACCAAAAACAATGCTCATGCAAAAGCATTGCTCGAGGCGTTATGATTCATCTTCAAATAGACTTTAGAAAATAGACTTTAGACCTTAGAAAATATTTATTATTTATATGTACATCTCATGGCAAAAACTTCATTAAAAGCGAAACAACGAAAAATGTATGAGCAGAGATTCATCGAATGAAAAGCTCTTAAGCAGCCTACTAAATATTACAACAGATGCAGAGTGTGCGGTAGATCCAAATCGTACATCAGAGATTTTGGTGTCTGCAGAGTATGTTTGAGAAAATATGCGAGAGAAGGAAATGTTATGTGATTGAGAAAGGCAAGCTGGTAATTTTTTTAGACTTTAGATTCAAAATTCATTATAAAATTCATATCCATTATTTTGATTCATATCCATTTATCATTAATTACACTCGTAAATGACTTATATTAACGCTCCTATCCATGATCTTCTTA
>CAZWTC010000082.1:622-3480 GCA_964637175.1 uncultured Candidatus Peribacteria bacterium | reverse complement strand
ATTTTCTTGATCCTATCATCTTGAACGATCTCGAGTTCTTCTATGCTCAATGGTTCTATATTTTGACACAATCCTTTGAATAAATACGTAAGTAAATTGAATGATTCAGGCAATCCACCGATCTTTGGTTTCTGTCCTTTGATGATAGATTCATATAATTTATTTCTTCCGATGACATCATCTGATTTCACGGTAAGCATTTCCTGGAGCGTATATACTGCAGAATAAGCTTCTAGTGCCCGCACTTCCATCTCTCCGAATCTCTGACCTCCTTGTCTGGATTTTCCTCCGAGCGGTTGCTGGGTGATCAATGAATATGGTCCTACTGCTCTTGCATGGATCTTGTCTTCCACCATATGCACGAGCTTGAGGATATGCATGTATCCTACCGTAACTTTCTGATCGTATTGTCTGCCATTTTCTCCGTTGAAGATATTGAATTTCAAACCATCGATTCCACACATCTTTGTAAATTCCGTCAAATCTTCTGATGAGAATTTGGAGAATGTAGGAACGGCGAATTTTACGCCGAAATGTTTTGCAATATATCCGAGCTGTGATTCAAACAATTGTCCCATGTTCATACGAGAGATTACTCCAAGCGGATTGAGTACTACATCCACTGGTTTTCCATCTTCAGTGAACGGCATATCTTCTTCAGCTACCACGATAGAGATGATACCTTTGTTTCCATGTTTACCAGCAAGCTTATCTCCTACTTCGATCTTTCTCGTACTTGCTACATAGACTTTGATCTTCTTTCTTACGCCTGCCATCAGATTGTCTCATTTCTTTGCATCCAGGATCACAACATCAATGACTTTTCCTTCGCTGCTTCCTGATGGTACATATAATGACGTATCTTTAACATTTTTTGATTTATCTCAGAAAATCGCTTGGATAAGCTTTTCTTCTGGTGTAAGCTCTCCTTCAGATTTAGGAGTGATCTTTCCGATAAGGATATCTCATCATTTGACGATAGATCAGATCCTGATGACTCCATCGTCATCCAAGTTCTTGAGCTTATTCATAGAGACTCAAGGGATATCGTTGGTAGTTTCTTCAGGTCCGAGTTTCGTATCCGCTACTTCGATTTCATATTCTTCGATCTGGATGGATGTCAATTCATCATCCTTTACGAGTCTTTGAGAAATCACGATCGCATCTTCATAGTTATATCATTTCCATGGCATAAACGCTACTCTGAGGTTTTTTCCGAGCGCCATCTCTCCATTTACGGAACATGGTCATTCTGCGATAAGGTCTCATTTTTTCAGGCTTTGGCCCAATGATACCCTAGGTATCTGCGTCATACATGTCTTGCTATTTGATCTTGCGAAGATGATCAATGGATATTCTTTGATGCCTGTCTTGTATTTTACTTTCACTCTTTTCCCATCTACATAGACGACTTCTCCTTCCGCTTCAGCTTTGATCACAGCATGCGTCATCTGTACGATATCTCTTTCAAGTCCTGTCCCTACCAAAGGCGCATCGTTCTTGAGCAACGGCAATGCCTGTCTTTGTTGGTTGGTAGCGATAGACGCACGGACTGCATCGTTGTGATCTACAAACGGAATCAATGACGTATTTGGCGAGAATATCTGTGACGGATTAACATCTATATGAGTGATATCTCCCACATGGAACATACCCATCTCATTGAATTGCCTTGCAGCTACACGCACTTCGACGATATTATTGTACGCGTCGATCGGTGTCGTCGCATCAGCGATACAGCACTTTTCGTCCAATTCAGGAGAAATATACTCTACCTCGTCGGTAAAGAACGGTTTGACAGCTATAGCTTTTCCAAGCTTGCCATACATCTTCTCTATCTCTTTTGCAGCTTTTTCGTCGATATAATGATCTTCTTTGACAATCACTCTTTTGAGCTGTTTCCCTTTTGCATCTAATTCGTTGATATCACGATGAGCGATCCTATTGACCAATGATTCTTTGTTTGCTTGCACTTCACGATAAATCTTGAGCGCAGGCGTTTCAAGGAATCCTTCATCATTGACACGAGAATATAATGACTGGTAGATTACCAGACCGATATTTTGCCCTTCCGGTGTCTCGATAGGACATATTCTTCCATAATGCGAAGGGTGAACATCACGCACTTCAAATTTCGCTGTCTCTCTTTTGAGACCTCAAGGCCCGAGGGCAGTAATCCTTCTTTTATGTTCTATCTCGGAAAGCGGATTGATCTGATCCAAAAACTGAGAAAGCTGAGAAGTTGCGAAGAAGCTCTTTACCGCGTTATCGATGATTTTGAAATTCACGAGGTCAGTGATCTTCAATGGATTTTCCAAGTTCAGAATACTTAACTTTCCTTTGATGCTCTTGACGAATTTTCTCATCACGGGTTGGAGATGCGCATAAAGGATCTCTCCCATGGATCTGATACGTTTATTTGAAAGATGATCAGAATCATCTGTATAATATCATTTTTTGAAGTTGGAGATATTGAAAAGATATTTCAATGCTCCTACTAAATCTTCTCCATCAAAAACATTTGCCAGATCACCATCCAAAGGTTTTTTGATCCCCAATTTTGCGTTGATTTTCCTTCTTGCGATCCTTCCTACATAAATCCTTTCTGGAGAGAGAAACTGATTTTTGATATAATTGAGCGCGCTTTCTTGATCGATCAATTCTCCTGGTCTCACCTTATTATACACGAATTCTGCTGCAGATAATGCATCAGTCGTGCTATCTTTTTTGAGCGTCGTCTCGAAATAATTGAAATCTTCCTCTTCGAAGCAATCCTTGAATAGCACTCTCATACTTTCATCTGTTTCCAATCAGAAAATCCTCAACAAGGTTGTGATAGGGAATTTCCTTGATTTATT
>CAZWTC010000082.1:0-612 GCA_964637175.1 uncultured Candidatus Peribacteria bacterium | reverse complement strand
AGCCACAACGACTCCGGATTTTTCTGTCTGCACTTCCAACCGTGGTCCGTTTTCCGGAATGACCTTGAATGAATATCTGAATTCTTTTTTAGCAAAAAATATACCGTATGATCTGATGATCTGTGAAATGATGACTCTTTCCACTCCATTGATGATATATGAAGCTGATGGAGTCATAAGCGGCAAGATACCTATATTCGCACGTTTGCTGAACAAGGTCTTCTCTGTTTTTTTCTTTCCATCATCGTGCATCTCATTCAATTTCACTTTACCGGTGATGATCCCTCCATAGGTCAATTCTTTTTTCTTACAGGTCTTTACATCATCGATAGGATCAGAAATCTTGATATCGTCGATCTCTACATACATCTTTTCTCCTGCAATATCCCAAACCGGATTGATATTGCCAAAAAGCTTATTGATATATTTTTTGATAAAGTCGTTGTATCCTCTCTTTTGCAGATCCAGAAGATCAGGAAATCCTGCGAATTTTTTTGGATTGCGCAAAAATACCCTATCTCCTTCTCTATAGAAATCTTTGAATATTTCAGGTATCTTATGGGTCTTTACTGGTTTATGCATACTTTTGATCGGCTTGCTCAACGGCACATT
>CAZWTC010000081.1:0-3484 GCA_964637175.1 uncultured Candidatus Peribacteria bacterium | reverse complement strand
ATTTTCCTTTTTCTTGCTAATATGCATGGGTTCACGCAAATCCACGACGGTGAACAGCTCAGGCAGAATAGCATAAATGTATTGAAACTTTATGCAGCATGCGGAGCGGATCTTACAAGATATATGATCTACAATCCTGCTGATGTTCCGTGACATGCACAGCTTAATCGGGTGCTTACCTGTATCACACATATGGGATTCATGGAAAGGATGCATTCGTATAAAGAAGCTTTGGATAAAGGCAAAGCCAAGGAAATCAGCATAGGGGTATTCTGTTATCCTATCCTTATGGCTGCAGATATCTTGCTCTATGATACAGATATCGTCCCTGTAGGAAAAGATCAGAAACAGCATGTGGAATATGCCAGGGATATAGCTATGAAATTCAATAATACGTTCGGAGAGACCTTCAAGATACCTGATACATACATCCAAGAAGATGTCGCTACTATCCTTTGAGTGGACGGACGCAAGATGCGCAAATCATATAATAATTATATCTGACTTCTCGATGACGAAAAGACTATCCTCAAGAGAGTGAAACAGATCCCGACGAGCGCCTTGACCGTCGAAGAACCCAAAAATCCTGATGAATGCAATGTATATAAGCTCTGTAAATTATTCCTTACTCCGGAAGAAGATGAAGCATTGAGAACGAGATATCAAGCTGGAGGATTGAGTTATAAGGATGCAAAAGATTATCTCTATGAGAAGATCATCGCATTCGTGAAACCTATCCAAGAAAAATATGCAAAGATATCTGACAAAGAAATCATTGATTTGTTGCAGAAAAACGCTATCATCGTCAATGAATTAGCTCAGAAGAAAATAAAAGAGATATATAAAAAAATAGGATTCACTTTATAATCTCTTAGCAACCACATACATGGAAGATGACAAAAATAGCGATAAAAATCCACTTCATGAAAAATGCTTTTTGAAAGCTGAAAAGAATACACAACATAATGGCTGCATATATAAAAGCACAAGGGAAAATCTGGTACACACGCTATTATGTGATGCCTGTGGGTATAATGGTAAATGGAATTGCTTATCACTGCTCATAACAGAAAAACAATGATAATTTTATTACTATCAATATATCAGAGATATGGCAAAAGATGAAGTATCGCTTAGCATACTGGATGACAAAGAAGTGAAAAAGCTTCAAGAAAAAAAGAAAAGAATCCAACGAGTCAGAGAGGTCATCCAAGAACATGGATTGGATAAGGATAAGGAGTTCATGTCTGAGATCGATGATCTGATAGCATGATTGTTGGAAGAATAATAAAAAAGCTGAATCGTCATGGTCCAGCTTTTTCATAAAGTAAGAAAAATTATTTAGTTTGTTCAGGGATTGGTTGCGTAGGCATTACAGAAGCCGTTGACGGCTGTTGTGGAGCAACAACTGGTGCCTGTTGTGGAGCAGCAGCTGGTGGTGGGATAACTTGCTGGACTTTTTGAGCAGCCTGCGTAGCGGCGTCAGTAGCTTTGGCTACTGCTTGATTTGCAGCATTCCAGGCTTTTCCGACAATATTTTCTGTTTTTTGGGCTGTTGGTGAAATAACGGCTGGAGCGCCTGTGATAGGATCAGGTTGACCAAGAAGCTTTGCAAAAAACTTTGCAACTCATTGCAAAAATTTATCCAAAGGACCTGGTACATACACAGCAGGTGCAATAGGAGCTGATTGTACTTGTGCAGGAGCAGCAGCTTGTTGGACAGTATTTTGCACAGGTTTATCTGCCGTGGCAGGTGTCTGATTATTTGGAACAAACACTCCTGTAGGAATACCTTGAGGAATTCATGAATTGTCTGGAGATGGATATACTTGATTCGGTTCCATCGAAATAGCTTATAATATAAAACCATAAGTAATTCTATCCTTTTTTTTGAATTTTGCAAATTTTAGCAGGTGTTTTTGGTGGTAAAAACGGGAAATACCCTTGTTTTTTCAAAAAAAAATTATACAATAGTGCTTATTTAGCCAGAAACAAGCTCATATATGATACTATATGAAGGACCAGAAGCATCGTTTCCGCAAGGAGAAAGAATAGACACACGACTAAGCAAGCATTTTTCCTATTCCAGGAGTTTTTTTCATCATATCATAGGAAGATGAGGCGTCAAAGTGAATGGGAAAGTGGTAAAGAAATCCTACCAACTGAAGCATAATGATCAGATAGAGATCGATGATGTCAGCAGATATCTCTCACCTGTTTTATTGGACGAAGCGCCGCATATTCAGATACCCATACTTCTCGAAAAAGAAGATTATCTGATCATCAACAAACCGAAATGAGTGCTTTCGCACCCAAAAACCGTTCGGGAAGTGCACGAGCCTTCAGTGGTCGGTTTTTTATATCACACCTACAAAAACCTGCCATCTATCTGAAATTTCATCAGGGCAGGACTCCTCCACAGGCTCGATAAGAATACGGATTGATTGATGATCATCGCTAAAACGGAAAAATGACTCGAACACTTCAAAAAGCTTTTCCAATCCAAATCAGAAAGCGAAACTATAGCTGACAAAGAGCAAACCGAGCTCAAAAAATTTTATAGAGCTACTTCATATCTTACCGATGAAGGAAAAAAATTCATAGACTCGATTCACGAATTTCCTTTTGTCATAAAAGAACTCGTTATCGCCAAATTACCGCATACCACGCCGAAAATAGGAATCACTAAAATACTGAAAATACAGCAAAACAGCAACCTGCAACCTGCAACCTGCAACTTGGATCTCGAAATTTTAACCGGAAGGACGCATCAAATCAGATATCACCTCGCCCATCATGGACTGCCTATCGTAGGAGATTATCTCTATGGTGATCACAAAGAGACGCAGCCTATGCAATTGACGGCATACAAACTGACATTCAGAGACCCAAACGATGAAATGATCAGCGTAGAAATTTAAAAAAACCCTTCAGAGACACTGAAGGATTGGATTTATTAATTAAACAACAATGAATTAGTGGTTTCATATTCATCAACAAACCGTTTAATATAGAAACTATCTATTTCACTTATTTTCTGCAAGATAGCGGTTTCCCAGGAATTAAGATGTTCATTGAATACCGTTCCAAAGGATATGAGTCCTCCTAAATTTGCATAAACTTCAGCTAATTTTGGCATCGACAAGCCGATGTTTTTGAGATAATGTACAAGTATTTTCTTATCAGCCTTATATTGTGATGCATTTATGGTTGCTTCAGGCAATGCAAAATTCAATAAAGTCTCATATTCAAATCTAGGTCTGACATATATCTCCTTGTCCTCACCATACACAGGAGGAAAGTGTTTTTTGAAAAGAAACAGTATCATATTACGAGCTGCCTCATTATATATATTCCATTGGATACTGAATTTTCCAAAAAAATATTTTATTGTAATATCTTTCGGATGTAGATGGTATTCATACACCAAAACACCTAAACCAATCCACACTGCTTGTAAACCGTTCTCCTGATTCCTTGCCGT
>CAZWTC010000080.1:0-3489 GCA_964637175.1 uncultured Candidatus Peribacteria bacterium | reverse complement strand
GTGAAGGATTTGAAGTGAAAGCATCTTTTGGACATGTGTAGATTTTGGTGCAGAACGTACTGTTAATCGATACCAAAAATAATTTCGAACCGACCTATGTCGTTTCGCCTGACAAGACCAAAGTCGTCAGCGAGCTAAAATCTTTAGCGAAAAAAGCTGATAAAGTCTGGATTGCAACAGATGAAGACCGTGAGGGGGAAGCTATTGGCCGACATGTAGCGAATGCGCTATGATTAGATATCAAAAAGACCGCAAGAATCGTCTTTCATGAAATCACAAAAGAAGCGATTGATAATGCCGTAAAAAATCCAAGAACGATAGATATGAAGCTCGTAGATGCTCAACAAGCGAGAAGAGTCCTCGATAGATTGGTAGGATTTGAATTGTCTCCTGTCCTCCGGAAAAAGATCAAGATGGGATTGAGCGCATGAAGAGTCCAATCCGTCGCTGTCAGGTTGATCGTCGAAAGGGAAAGGGAAATACAGAAATTTGAGTCAGCATCTTTCTTTAAAGTGATAGGAAATTTCGTAGGAGATGCTAAAAAAGAATTTAAAGCCGAACTCAACAAAGATTTGCCTAGCGCCGACGAAGCGAAG
Source organism: uncultured Candidatus Peribacteria bacterium (assembly GCA_964637175.1). Taxonomy (GTDB): domain Bacteria; phylum Patescibacteriota; class Gracilibacteria; order Absconditabacterales; family Absconditicoccaceae; genus CAJBLF01. The sequence continues at coordinate 2,893 of CAZWTC010000080.1, read as the reverse complement.
AAATTCCTCGAATCATGCAAGGATGCAAAATACATGATAGAAAATGTGGAAGTAAAACCAGGAAAAAAATCTCCTTCTGCGCCATTTACCACCTCTACCCTTCAACAAGAAGCCAGCAGAAAGCTTGGCTTTTCTGTTGCCAGAACGATGCAAGTAGCACAAAAATTATATGAATGAGGATTTATCACGTACATGAGGACGGACTCCGTAAATATGTCAGATTTTGCTGTAAAAGCCGCTCAAGACGAGATTACCAAAAGATATGGCAAAGACTATGCTAACCCTACGAAATATGTAACGAAATCTAAAGGTTCACAGGAAGCGCATGAATGTATCAGACCAGCACATATGGAAAATAACGTCGCTGGAGGTGACGCTTCTGAAAAAAGATTGTATGAATTGATCTGGAAAAGAACTATCGCATCACAGATGGCACCAGCTGAAGTAGAAAAGACTAAAGCGACAATTAGTATTTCAACAAATAACAAATTTAACTTCATCGCTAGCGGTGAGGTTATTACGTTTGATTGATTTTTGAAAGTGTACTTTGAATCTAAGGATGAAGAAGATGATGAAGATCAGGAAGGTATGTTACCGAAATTGACTAAAGGGGAACTATTAGCGATGCAGCAGATATTGGCTGGGGAAAGATTCAAAAATCATCCGCCGAGATATACAGAAGCATCGTTGGTTAAAAAACTTGAAGAGCTTGGTATCTGACGTCCGTCAACCTACGCACCAACCATCTCTACCGTACAAAAAAGATGATATGTGCTCAAAGAAGATAGAAACGGTAGCGAAAGAAGTTATCAAGAAATGATCTTAAGACCTGCCACGGCAGGCGGTCTCTGACTCATCAAGACAGAAACGAAAAAACAAAATACGTGAGCTGAAAAACAGAAGCTCTTCCCGACAGATATCGGTATGGTAGTAACCGACTTTTTGGTTGCAAATTTCCAAGAGATTTTGGATTATAATTTTACAGCAAGCGTGGAAGAAGAATTTGATGAAGTCGCTGAAGGCAAGATCAAATGGCCTGAAATGATGAAGAAATTCTACGGACCGTTCCATAAAGAAGTTCTCAAGACGATCGAATTCGCTGAAAAGAAAAGCGCGGAAAAAGAATTGGGCGTCGATCCAAATACCGGCAAAAAAGTTATTGCAAGAATAGGAAGATTCTGACCGATGGTGCAAGTAGGTACCGCTCAAGATGCGGATAAACCTAAATTTGCTTCGCTCAGACCAGGACAAACGATTGAAACGCTTACATTGGAAGATGCTTTATGATTATTCGCATTGCCGAGGATTGCGGGGAAATATCAAGAAGAACCTATCACGGTAGCAGTAGGAAAATTCTGACCATATCTGAAATACAAGACGTTGTTTGTTTCTATACCAAAAATACTCGATCCCTATACTATCACCATGGAGGAGATTATTCCGTTGATCGAGAAAAAAATTGATACAGAAAAAAATAAGTACATAAACACCTTTGATAATAAGTGAGTGAAGATAGAAGTATTGAATGGACTCTATGGTGCGTACATCAAGTCTGAAGGAAATAACTATAAGATTCCGAAGGGATGAAAGGATGCGAGCGACTTGACGATGAAAGATTGTCTAGAAATTATCGCTACCGGTCCTAAGCCTAAATTTTGAAGTAAAAAGGAAACTCCAGCGAAAGCTGTAGCAAAGAAACCGGTCAAAAAACCAGCAGATAAAAAAACTATCAAGACAGACAAACCGGTAGTTAAGAAAGCTACCAAATCAAACAAGCCAGCGAAAACGACTAAGAAAAAATCCTAAAGGATAATTTTGACGTTTGAAAATCCTTATAAAATATCGTATTTTCTATGCGTCTCAAATATAGTTTTTATTTCTTTACGTGATCGCCATGCGTGAAGACTATATCAACGCATCACCAGAAAGAGCGTTATATACCTCTGAAATAAGAGAGGAACTATATTCTTTGTATGATGAAGTTTCCACAACACAAGCACTAGAAAACGAATGAACAAACGATAAAGAAAATAACTCTACTCTTATCTAGCAAACCCACCCTGAACCTCTACCCTAAAGGGCACTATAGCCTTGACAGGGCGGGAACTAAGGAAAATATATTCTTCCATATAGCCCCATGTCAAGGAGGAATGGGGGTTTGAAAAAAATAAATTAAAATAAAGTAAACTTTATAGTGTAAATTAACAAGTTTGTTTTACATCTGGTACGAGCATCTCTCTGAATCACACCCGAGTTTCCGTGTCTACAAAATCCGTGAACAGGAACAGATTTTGCAGTATGTGCTTCATGAAAATATCGTAAAAATCACCGATGAATCCCGAGAATATCCAAAATATACGCATTACTTCATGCTGGATGAAAGCAGATTTTCGTTTTTCAGGTTTGATATATTTCAGAAGTTCGAAAAAAAATTCACGTATCAGGATCTGAAAGATATCATAGAAGAAAAGTGTCAGGCGACGAAAAAATATAATGATGTGGATGGAGAAAGAATCATGGTCTACGTCGATAGCGTGCATGTCGATGGCGAAGAGAAAAAACATATCATCGGTGAGACCGGTGAAATATTCTTCAGATTATATGTTGTCTATCTAAACAAGAAGACGATGAATATCATCAATTCCGTCTATGGAAATCTCCTTGAAGTGAAGAATATCAATATCCTCCCGCAGTCATTTCATACCCTCCTCTTCCTCAGAAATAATCTAAAAAAAGATAATTTTGTATTGCTCTATATCACTGAACATTCGTGCAAAGCAATCAAGATACAAAATGGATTCTATCATGCGGTAGATACATTGAACTTATGAATGAGTGCATTGAAACAGATGTACAAAGATAACGGTATCGTGCAATATCGGTACAAGACCTA
>CAZWTC010000079.1:2656-3529 GCA_964637175.1 uncultured Candidatus Peribacteria bacterium | reverse complement strand
GACCACTTCGCGGATCAGTTCCTTGCTTTCACCGACGCTCACTCATCACACCGCAATGCCATCCCAAGCATATTGGCTCAGAAAATCCACGGATTGCTGTCTCAAGTCCAAGTAAGTCCCTCATTGCACGATAGGGAACAATACTCCACGGACATCATCATATTTTGGCTTCAAATGCTCAAAAGCTCTCTTAGCTCGACGATGGGTCATCTGCATATGCTTTTCGATGGTTTTTTTATCTGCGCCGGAAGGCGAACAGACATCAAGCACCATCATGATATCTGATCCTAGATTGCATTGGATATCGACGACATTTTCAGGAGTGAATATATGTTTGGATCCATCATACGGCGAGCGGAATTTCACGCCATCCTCCGTCAATTTCATCTTTACATCATGCTCATGATTTGTTCCTTGTTCCTCGTCCCTCGTCCCTTGTTCCTGTTTCCCAAGTCATAAAGAAAATACCTGGAATCCTCAACTATCCGTCAAAATGAGTTTATCCCAGTCTTCAAACGAATGAAGTAATCATGCTTCTTTGATGAGCTCATCGCCGGGACGCAGATATAAATGAAAGGTATTCGCCAAAATCAATTGGATCTCAGGCAGATCTCAGATATAGTTCTTATCTTTGAGCATATCCAGAATCATTCACTTGATAGTCGCCTTGGTTCCGACCGGCATAAAAACCGGAGTCGTCAAAGTGACGCCGTTGAGCGTTATCTGTCAGACCCTCGCATGTCACTTCTGTTTGAGTATTTTGAAATCAAGCTTGTTCATAAATTTTTTGGCTGCAGTAAAAGATAAATGAGCTTATATCATTATATGAATAAATTTCAAATGAATTTGAGAATATTCCAATTCAGGTTTAAA
>CAZWTC010000079.1:595-2646 GCA_964637175.1 uncultured Candidatus Peribacteria bacterium | reverse complement strand
TGCTCATAAATTTTAAAAGGGTATATCGTTGGGATGAATAAATTTCAATTCATTAATAAGTTGCAGTAGAAATTCTTGATGTACTGATAACAGTTCGTCCTATCAGAACCGTTGATATTCCAGGTGAAACACGAAGATCCTCATTTCTTATATGAGCCTACATAAGCGAAAAAGCCCTTGTCCTGTGGCTTTGAAAGCGTAAACACCTGTTCGGGATCCGATTCCCCTCAACCGAAATTTAAAACGATAACGATAGGATAATCGCGGACATTTTTCAGTTGAAGATTATATGTAGGGGCGTATATGGTTGCATCAAGTCCAGGAGTAGAGATTCGAGTCCCGTTTATTTCTGCATTGAAGAGATTATTATAATACGTTGTATGAGCACTATATTGCAACAATTGAAATCCGAGATTGGTAAGCGTACCCTGATAAAGAGCGGTTGCTGCACCGCAAAGTCATCCGCCGTAGACCATTTTCGCACCAGCTCCGAATGTGGCATATCCAAAGACATAGTCAGCATTGCCGTTAGAAGGAGTATAATGGATTTCATGAGCAAGATCGAATGTTTCGCCAGGCATAATCACTCTTACATTACCGATATTTTTGAATGCCGTCATAATATTATATCTCCTATAATCTCTATCAACATTTGCTCTCGTTTTGGAAGAAACAAGTTCATATCAGAGATCTCTGAGGTCCTGCTCGTCTTTGAAGAGAAAGATGCTTCATAGGTTCTGATATTCTTGCTGAGTAAGCGTGATAGGCGCCAATTGCAAATGCTTATCAAGTCTTTTGATCTGAATGAAATCAGCTTGGAACAATGATAATTTGTTTGTCAAAAAAGTATCTAGCATATCATGCGCTTCAATGGTTTTAAGAACCTTGAAATCTCCGGATTGAGGGATGATCGCATTATTTCCATCTTGATACGGCTGATTATTGAAATTAGGATACTGATCATAGATCAAGAATTTTATAAGGGATACCCTCATGTTGTGAGAGAATTCCGAAAAATCATTGCTTTCATCCAGAAGACGGACTATGGTCTCAGGAGGGATGCTGATGAAAATGTCTTCATCGGCAGCAGCATGCTGAGAAGCAGGTGTTTGAAGAAGCGGACGGATGCGTTGCAAAAATGAAAAAATACGCTGAAGCGGACTGCTTATCATATAGAGGTGTTCGATCTGTCAGGATTGAGCGCTGTTCTCATTCTGATATTGCGCTTTGGTGCAAGCAAAAAATCATCCTCACACAAGGAGTGAAATCAGGATCACTGACAAAGATTTTTGCATGATAGCCGGAGAACAAAGTAAAATATATTGCACCATAATTTCTGTAGATATAATTATATACCAAAAATATAATTTGTCAAATATATGAAAAAATCCCACAAACTGATGTTGTGAGATTTTATCACGATAGTGATATGGTTTTTTGTAATTAATGGGGTTGTATTATCGCGATACGGAATTATAACAGCTGGTAAACGGCTTTCCGTTGGCTTCCCAGCTATAGCAGCTTCCGTTTTTGCCTATATAGGTCAATTCGCCGCGATCGCTTTCGTGACTCAGGACAAAAAGCTCTTCCGTTCATCCGGAAGTCCCATCGTAATTCATGACAAGCACAACAGGATATTCACGGATATTTTTGAAGACAAAATCTTTGGTTCCTCATCACATCCTGTAGACGGCGACATCCAATCCCGGAATCCGATATTCTTTTCCATTGATCTCATTTTGATAGAGATATTTCCATGTTTTGGTATGATTGTATCTGGTGATGATCTCAAAAGCCTTGTTGGTGATGATGGCGGTATTAATTCATCGGGAAGCACCGCAGATTCCTCAACCCTTCACGCTCGCTACTCCTCACATGATAGCCAATCCGGAAACCGTATCGCGTTTCCGATTTTTTACAGCGGGATCATAATGGATTTCATCCATGAAAGAAAGCTGTTGCTGAGGATTCAATACTCTGACATTGCCGATATTCCGATAGGAGATGGAGATATTGGTCTTTCTCCAAGCAGCATCATTGTTGACTCTTGT
>CAZWTC010000079.1:0-585 GCA_964637175.1 uncultured Candidatus Peribacteria bacterium | reverse complement strand
TCAGAGATCTTTGAGATCTTGCTCATTTTTGAAAAGATAGACATGCTGTAATTGCTTGATCTCTTCGTCGGTCAATGCGAGATTATCCGCTGATTATTTGGCTAAACTCGAATAAAAAGGACGATCAGCGTCAAAATCCTGGATCTTTTTTTCTAGTAAGATATCCAAATCATCTTGGAGTTGGATGCCGGTATGTACGGTATACTCAGGAAAATCCGGAAAAGTCAGCGATCCCGTAAGATGTATATTATCATTTCCAGGACCGAACGGCATCGTCACGAAATGATCAAACTTCTTGTCGATCAATTGCTGGATAGCCTGTATCCTCAGGCTTTGCACAAGCGTTTCTTGCTTTCATCACGTTCACTCTTGGAAAAGTCCGAATGCGACAGCAAGCGTAGAAACAAGCGCAAAAAAGATGATGATGATTTTTTTTACTGATATGTTCATGGGTTTTTGATAAAATAAAAGATATATCAAACAGCTATGTTATAGATATATGGAAAGAAAAGTCAATATATATTACATATATAGAAAAATAGGAATTTGAGGGGGATTTAGGAACAAAAACAAGCCTTGTCAAGG
>CAZWTC010000078.1:0-3557 GCA_964637175.1 uncultured Candidatus Peribacteria bacterium | reverse complement strand
TTCTTATCAGAATAAAGAATGCATATATGGCAAGAAGAACTTCTGTAGATTCTATACCTTTTTCTAATTTCAAAATACATATTTTGGAACTGTTAAAACAGTATGGATTCATCCAGAATTTTGACATCAAAGAGGAGGGAAAAAAGAAATATATCAATGTCGTGCTCAAAAGAGTGATCGATCCGGTCAATGATGTTCCGAATATAAAATTCTTTTCCAAACCTTCTAGACCATGGTATGTAAGTTATAAGGATATCACTTTGGTGGCTGGAGGAAAAGGAATAGGAATCATCTCTACCAATCAATGACTCATGCCTGCGCATGTAGCAAAACAAAAGAAACTCGGATGAGAACTTATTGCTGAAATTTATTAACGGATTACGAATTAATGAATTGCGAATTAAAAACATCACTTTGTCATTTCATCATTTTAACAATTTATCATTAGTGTTATGTCAAAAATCGGAAAAAAAGTTATAGAGATACCTGCGGGAGTCGAACTACAGATCAATGGTTCTACCGTGAATGTGAAAGGTCCTAAATGACAGCTTTCTCATACATTTGCAAAAGGCGTCATCATAAAAACTGAAGGGACTCACGCTATCACTGCCGTAGAAAACGAGGATCAACGAAATCTTCGAGGGCTTTCTAGGACATTGCTTGCAAATATGATCGAAGGCGTGACCAAAGGATATGAAAAAAAGCTTTTGGTGATGGGAGTAGGATACACGGTGAAAATGGAAGGAAAAAAATTCGTTTTTGCACTAGGGTTCTCTCATAAAGTGAACTTTGATATCCCGCAAAATATCGAAGCAAAAGTAGAACAAGACGCAAAAGGAAATTATATCATCACCTTGAATAGCATCGACAAACAATATCTCGGAGAATACGCAGCAAAAGTGAAAGCACTCAAAACACCAGAACCATACAAAGGAAAATGAATCAGATACTTCGATGAATATATCAAGCTTAAACCTGGTAAAGCAGCTAAGAAATAGACCTTAGACTTTAGTCCTTAGACCTTAGACCTTAGATTATTATTTATTATCTTACTTACATAGTACAATGTTGAAAATCACTAAACGTATAAAAGAAGCGACGAGAAAGTTTCTTGGAAGAAAAAAAAGGATAAACGCGAAGATAAAATCAAGCTATCCTGCTTTCAGGAGTATAGTGGATAAATCAAATAGATATATGAAAGCCCAAGTCATCGATGCAACTGGCAAAGTGCTTTGTCATATTTCTGACAAGGATATCAAAGGGACCACAAAGACGGATACAGCAAAAAAAGCTGGAGAAGCTTTGGCTGCCCTTATGAAAAAACAAGGCATCGAAAAAGCTGCGTTTGATAGGAACGGAAATCTGTATCATGGAAGAGTGAAGGCATTGGTCGACTGAATCAGAATATGAGGTATCGCAATATAATTTTCAATTTTATTATTTTAACAATTATTGTTCATGAGACCTTGAAGCAAAGATAAGGTAAAAAAAGAGTTTGATGAAGTCCTTCTCGAAGTAAGGAGAGTTACAAGAGTGACTACGGGAGGAAGAAAAATGTCCTTTAGGGCTACTATTTTGGTGGGAAACAAAAAAGGGAAAATCGGAATAGGTGTTTCCAAATGACCAGATGTAAGCGCAGCTGTAAGCAAAGCTTCTCGTGAAGCATACAAGGCTATGTTCATCGTGCCTATTACAGGAAACCAGACTGTCCCTTATCCTACAGTGACCAAATATAAGGCATGCATGATAAAACTCTTGCCTGCTACTGCCGGTACAGGTTTGAAAGCTGGATCTTCTGTGAGAGCCGTTCTCGAGCTTGCAGGATTTGAAAATGTATTGTCCAAAATCATGTGATCAAACAATAAATTGAATAATGCTATGGCTACCATCAGAGCATTGTCTTCATACAAACATGCAGATCATTTCAATAAGCGTGTCGTAGAAAAAGTGAAGCATGAAACGACAGATGAAAAAGCTGAACATACCAAAGAAACAGCATCAGTAGTCAAGGAGATCCAGGCAAAAAAAGAAGTATGAATCGCGCCTGAAGTGGTCGTCAAAAAATCTGAAAAATCATCTGAAAAGCCTGCAAAACCTATAGCTAAAAAACCAGCAAAAAAGTAGATCTTAGAACATCATCATTTATCATATTATACTATGTACGATGCAAATCCATCAATTACAAAAGAGCAAATGACTCAAAGATAAGGCAAGAAGAAGAGGAAGATGAAATGCTACAGGAACGGGAAACTATTCTGGAAGAGGGCTCAAAGGACAAAAATCCAGAAGCTGACATTCTATGAAGCCGTTTTTTGAAGGATGACAGACTTCCATCGTTCAGAGATTGCCTAAGGCAAGAGGATTTACAAGATATTACAAACTTGTGAAAGATGTCGTTATCGTTAATCTCGGAGCACTAGATGCTGATCCAAGAATCACTGATGCTATGGAAATCACTAAGGAGCTTTTGAAAGACTTGTGATATATCAAATCTGCAACAGCATTTGTCAAACTTTTGTGACAAGGAGATTATGCTAAACACCTTACTTTCAAAGATATCGATGCGTTTTCTGCCGGTGCAAAAACCAAAATGGAAAAACCTTGAACCACCCATTCTGTTTCAAGAAAAGCGCCTGCTAAGATCGTAAAAGACCCTAAATCAAAAGTATGAAAATTGAAAATCAAGACTGCTGATGAAAAAAAGACCGTTAAATCCAATGAAATAGCTAAACAACCAGCTCCAAAAAAAGCTGCACCTGTGAAAGCGGAAAAGCTTATTGAAGTAAAGGCTGAAAAAAAGACGGTTGAAAAAAAGCCAGCTAAAAAAGCAGTTGAAAAGAAAGAACCAGCAGCAAAGAAACCAGCAGCAAAAAAGCCTGCAACCAAAAAGACTAAATAATTTATCTGGTGATAAATTATAATTTCGACAACATGAAAATCTCCAATTCTTCAAATTTTCATTGCGTCTCACATATAATTTTTTTAAGTTTCTTATCCCCCTTTGATGGAAAAATTCTTAAAAAAGCTCAAAGAAATACGAGAGAATCCTAGCATAAAGAAAAAGATCATTTTCACGCTTGTGATGCTCGCTGTGTATAGGCTTTTGGTATTCATCCCTGTACCATTCGTAGATATCACTGCGCTTATGGCAAAGACCATCAATGCTAGCGATGCTTGATCTTGAGTAGGATATTTTCTTATGCTTTTGTGATGATCATTGGATCAATTCGCATTGATCGCTGTAGGATTAGCTCCTTTCATCAATGCATCAATCATCATGCAGCTTCTCGGTTCTGTAATCCCAAAGCTTGAAGAGCTTACTGAACAAGGTGAGGTCGGACAACAGAAAATCCAACAATATACGAGATATATCTCTGTGCCTTTGGCGTTCCTTCAATCTATCGGAATGGTGTTTTTCATCAATTACCTTCTCGGAGGCAATGTGATCAGCACAGCACCGGTCAATCTTATCCTGACTGCATTCCATATGACGGGTGGATGCGTATTGCTTGTGCGGATAGGAGAATTGATCACGGAAAAACGTATTTCCAACGGAA
>CAZWTC010000077.1:0-3589 GCA_964637175.1 uncultured Candidatus Peribacteria bacterium | reverse complement strand
TTTTTGTTTTTACATCTTATATATACATATTTACTATGTAATGTCAATACATTATTGATACAATATAATTACCTTGATTTTCCGGCAGTGATAGCTATGGTATAGCCAAGTGATTTATTTCCCGAATATGGGTATGAAAGCTTTCCAGACCTTCTATTTCACCTGATATGTCTTTGACCCGAAAACGCTCACGGCGTCATTTTCCTATTCCTTTGACCATGAGGTGAATTTCACGGAAAGCATTGATTTCGCTTGTCCTGAGCTTACGCCGATAGGCGCTATAGATCCATCTATCATCGCTACGCTGCTCTTCCATCTTTCTTTGGCCTTAGGGATCAGCTATTATAAACTCTATCCTACCAAAAAGCTCGTCATCGAGACAGGATCGCTGGATGACGATCAGCAAAGATTCCGGAAAACATTTTATACGCAAGGACTAGGAGAATTCTTTTACACGAACAAGCTTTCTCCCCAATGACTCATCAACTTCGTCAACGGAAAAACAGATGTTCCGCATTCACTTTTTCCGTCATCGTCAAATATCCCGATGGTCGCTCTCGGAGGAGGAAAAGATAGCTTAGTCAGCGTGGAAGCTGTGAAAAAACTGAACATCCCGTTCTATACCTCTACATTCGGCAAAGATTACTATCTGCACAAAGCGGTCTGAGACAGCATCTGAGCGCCGAGATTGCTTATGAAAAGGATGATGGATCCTAAGCTTTTTGACATGAATCAGCAAGGATATTATAACGGACATGTCCCTATCAGCGGAATCATCGCATTCGTCCTTGTCACTGCCGCGTATCTCTACGATTACCGCTACATCATCATGTCCAATGAAAAAAGCGCCAATGAAGGGAATACGGTCATGGATGGCATAGATATCAACCATCAGCGGAGCAAAAGTTATCAATTTGAATCAGATTTCAATATGTATATCAAAAAATATCTTTCTCCTGACGTACGCTATTTCAGCTTATTGAGGGGAATGTATGAGATCAACATCGCCAAGGCTTTTTCCCAATATCCGCAATATTTCGAAACATTCAGCAGCTGCAACAACAACTTCAAGATCATAGAAAGCAATAAGACCACTGCGCATCGCCGATGCTGCGTATGTCCGAAATGCGCATTCGTCTATGCTACTTTGAGGCCATTTCTCAGCGATGAGGATACCCAGAAAATTTTCGGTCAAGAATTGTACGAAAACAACGAACTCCTCAATATTTACAAAGAGCTTCTTGGCATCGACGGAATCAAGCCGTTTGAATGTGTCGGAACTCCGGAAGAAGTGAAATACGCCATGTATCTCTATTATGAACAATGTAAGAATAATCCTCAGATCCCTCCGATCATGGAATTCTTCAAGCACGAAGTGCTGCCTACCCTCTCTGCAAACGACCTTCTAATGCTTGAAAAAAAACTTTTCACGCTTTACACTGAAGAGACGAACATACCAGAATCTTTCCAAGCCGCTTTATCTGCATAATTTCCACGTATGAGTTATATGTTTGCGCAAAGGGAAAATCGAGACCATGAACCGCAACCGCTCTGTGCTCAATGACTCATCAAAGGTCCGAATATCTTCTCAGGAGGAGCAATCGTCAACCCGAACAAAAACAATGCAGATATTTTCTTCACTGCAAGGGAATTTGAAAATTATTGCCAAAACAATTGTTCCGAACTGGATAGTTGTACGGATACCAAGAGAAAAGAGCTTATGGCAGTATTCGATGATTCTTCGATGAATCGCAACACCTAGATAATAACATATTGTATATACTTTATAAACACTGTCAATCTAATATAATAGTAAAGGCAGTGTTTTTTTGATTATTTATCTAGCGGGGATATACTTATTTCGTATGTTTATTCCTTCTGAATATCACCATGATCAAAACATGTATGCATCATTATCGCAGAATACCTAGCTTGGGTAAACTTCTTTTCTGAGTGCTTTTCTTTTTGGGCGTTTTCGTTACGACGTTCAGATTCATATATGCGGAGAGCATCCCATTTGAAAATAGCCTGTCGACGCTATTCCCTTGGCTAAATAGCTGATATTACTCCAACACGTATTTCCATTTCGGAGGCAATGATTTCGTCGGAATCATTTTTCGGCAGACCGGTGAGAATCTTTCCACTCCGCAGAGCATTACCATCAACAGCTGAGCTCAAGCGATCGAGTGTTCGCAAAAGCTGAGAGGAATATATTATAACAACCAAAGAGGACGGAGAATCCGACCTTTGGATACCGGTAATCTTTCCATCCTCAGCGGATATGGATCCGGATATGAATCTATGACCGTAAGCAATGGATTTTTCACCAACTGTTCTGCAGTAAGCGGATGATATACTCCTCTTTCCAATGAGGTCTATGGACAAATCGATCATCAGATCAGCGGAGGGCAAAGCTTCCGTATGATTGCATGAGTAAGCTATAATTTCACTACGAATGTCATCAGCTGAAGCGTATTTGATCATACCTTGAAAATCGATACCTGATGAGTGCATACCGGATATATGTTCGATACCAACGGAGGTATTTCGGCACTTACCATGAATATGCCATGGTGTCAAAACTTCACGTCTTCACCGACATATCCGCCAGCAATCACTTTACCGCAAGGAAGCAATATGACATTCCTCTGTTATGGAGCTAATGTAAGCGGATATGTGTTCCGTATATTCCTCTCCTGATCTTCATCATCCCTCTATCAAAGCGTGATCACGACGAATGCAAGCTCAAACATACGATTGACCTGAGCTAGTTTAGCTACCGGTGATTATATAGCGACATGTACCGTACTATGACCTACCGGATTCGGACCTCAATGCGGAAATAATATTCCATTTCATATGTGATGAACAGGCACAACTCCTCCATCAGGAACAGGTTGTAATCCAAGTTTCCAAGGAGAAATAACATTTGCATCATCTTTTGGAAGCACCGTCATCAATCAATCACTCGGAACATATTATACCGATAAGACCGGAATCGTGCTTCAATTGGGAGCTAGTGAGCCTACGAGCTTCTATGTCTCCGGAAGTTTTGTCGAAAGCCCTTTTTCAGGAAATTACGTAGGCACAGGAATCTTTAATTATGCTGTAGCACCTATCACACTTCTCACCACTACCTGACGGAATTATTTTTCAAGCACATTCACTACAGGATCATGCACCTATACCGATTCCGTCAAAAGAGTATATGTCGATGTCTTACCGCCGAGTGCGCCGTATATAACCTCACCAGCCAACGGAGCTGCGATTTGCCCTTCCACTCCGCTCACCGTGACACGAAGCGGTTCGTATGATAGCTGAGCAGGACTTTCGCATTACAAATACGAAATCTACAATAATAGCTGAATGGTTACAGGAATCGTTTTGAGCGGAATTGCAGCAAATAGCTCGACATCAATCAGTGTCGCTGTCTCTCTACTCCCTTTATGAACATATTACATGAGGATACTTGCTGTAGATAATGTGGGCATGACCTCTATTTCCAATACTGTAAGATTTATCACCTCTTCGCAATATTGCGCTGCAGGCACAGGAATCGTAATCGCTACACCGACTATCCGGCTGAGAA
>CAZWTC010000076.1:0-3653 GCA_964637175.1 uncultured Candidatus Peribacteria bacterium | reverse complement strand
TTTTGGTAGGTGTTGTGGAATCCAAAAGCTGCTGCATTAGCCTTGAGCCGATCATAATATTTGTTTGGTTTGCCATTGAGATCAAGCGAATATCATTTTCCTCATCTGGCAATCACCTTGATATCCACAGCCAATCATGCTTGATGTTCGCTCGTGCCTATCTGCGCGCATTTTATCAAGGCGCATCATTGTTTGATGAGATAATCCTGCAATCCTCTGCTTCTGTATGCGCTCGATATCCACAGCTTATCGCCGCTGAAAGCATCTCGGAAATGCCGTGCCATATCAGCGAACTGAGTCGCGGCTTCCTGTCTCAGCTGGAATGCTCTCGAATTGTTCGCCGTAAAATTAGAATCGATAGCGACTAGATCCAAAGGCACATAAGAAGGATCAAGGAACGGATGATCAGTAGTGAGATATTTCTGGAAAGAATCATCGCTATCAAAATCAAATCCTGGCGCCTGATGGATGACTCAAAAACTAGGAATGATCTCATGTTCTATGGGAGATTGTATATCAGCGGTTTCTGCAAGAGCCATGACACGAGATGGCGGCAAAGCAGTGATTCAGGCATGCGCATAGTTTTCCACCAATGCCAAAAACAAAAGAGCAAATGCAAAGGTGAAAAAAGACGTCAAAAGCACTATCCTGGTACGCGATCCTAGCATAAAACAAGTAAACAATAAAAACAGTCGACTAGTATATACACAATTGATTCTGTTTTTCAATTTTAGTTAATAAAAAACTTCATAGAAGTTTTAAATAAAAAAAACGCTTCCCAGAGGAAGCGCAAAAGCAGAAGTGAATCAAAAAATTAATAATCATCATCTTCAAAAAAGAACGGGGAAGTATCTTCATCTGAAAATATTGTAGGAGTATTTATTTTTTTCCCTTCAAGAATTTGCTGGAGATCATCAAGCACTTCAGGGTTTTTTATCTTTGCTCATGTAGCTTTACGTCCAGAAGCATCATGAATAGCAGAATGTTTCGTTTTATCGATATTTTTGAATCTATTAGGCATAACACCATTCCTTTCCAAATTTTCTGCTAAGGCATACAAACTGCCATTGATATACATACCATTAGATTGCTGAAGCTTACGTTTTTGTTCGCGAGCAGCAATTTTTAGTTCTTGAGTAGGTAACGTATTGATATAGGATTGACTATCAAATTTATCCAAAAGCGCAGAAGCGGTATTCCGTGATTCAAATATCGGAGCAAGCCTTATATAATCTTGATAATACGAAGATCCGCCAAAAGTGCTTTCCAAAATATCCTGAGTCAAGATTGTATCTAAATTAGCCTTAAAAAAGTCTGTCCAAGCTTCCAAGGCATCACGGAATTCATCAGGCAAATAGAAACGGTTGAAGCTGCTGCAGATCTGTCCGACAATACTATAATACAAGATATCGCTTACTTCTGGATTATTAGGATGTAGTTGGCAATATTTTAATCTTTTGATGAATTCTGTTTTATTCGTGCCGGAAAATCATTTTTCTTCAAACCAGTTGAAAAATTTATTCATAAAGATTTTTACTTCTTCTGGAGTCTGCTTTTTTCTAGGAAGAGACTCTTTCATATCTCTGAAGAATCATTGCATGGTTTGCTTTTCGTCTCAGTCCCTTCCTGCAAATCCATTATTATCAAATCTCATCATCTGATGCACGACGCTCTGGCTTCTCGTCAAGATGGATCAGGTAAATGCAGTAGGATTGTTTCTTACGTCAGAATCCAAGCTTTCATCTTTTTCATTGCTATTGTGAAGGAACTCGTTGATCAATTGTTTATTAGACGGTGAAGTGTCTTTGTCAGCATAGATATCAAGCAAAGTTCTGTTTTCGCTGTTTTTGCCGGTAAGTTTGAAGAAATTGCTGATTTTGTCCAGATTGTTGTTTTTTCCCATCCATTTAACAAATCCTCAGATACAGTTTTTCGTTCATCAAGAAATATCCCTATAAGAGAATGCTGTAGGATCATATATCTTTCCGTCCACAATATTGCTTTTGCTGAACGCTCCGCCGCTGAACAAATCAAACATTCTCTGAAGTTTTTTTTGTTGATTGATATCTTTGACCCGGATACCAGGGACGAATCACCTTGTTCTGCAGATATTTTTGATCACTCACTGCGTATCAGCCATCGTCATAGTAAGGAAGATACCAGAAAGCATACCAGCCATTACAGCCATTTCAAATATTTTCCATTGGCTCTCATTGGTCGCTTTGGTAGCCATGGTTTTTAGGAAAGAAATAGCTTGCTGCGGTCTATCGCCAAGAAGCCTGAAATATTCAGCTCTAGCGAAATCGAAACTCGCATCTTTTTTGACTTCGACAGGCATCTTGAAAAAATCAGTATATCATTTTTCCAATTCTCAGATAAAATTCTGAGAATATTTGCCATAAAAATAATATTTAGCATCATCACCTATTCCAAGCTGTCTTGCATCCATCACATGCACGATATATTTCATTTCAAGCTCCAATATCTCATTCTTTTTATTGTCAGTCCGCATGCTTCCGTATTTGGCAGATCATTGTTCGAGCTCTCTGACCATCTTTTCACGCATAGCAAGATATCTCTTCTGATGTTCGGCTCACATAAGGATATTGACCCGCATGCCTTTAGCAGCAAATTCAGGATTCCTGTTGTATGGTCATTTTCCCTTGCTGATCATGGCAAGCAGCATGGCTGCGGCCTTGTAATGCGGTTTAATGACAACTTTTCATTCAATCATAGGTTTGAGATAGGTATTGTAGACAAGTGAAAAATCACCGTCTTCATAGAATTTTTTCCGTTTTTCTACTTTTTTCCAGATTCTGCTGTCTCTTTCCGTAAAATGCTCCATCCCCATTTGCTTGAACGAGCTTGATATCCTACTGAAAGGAGAAAGGAATCATCAGATGGTATCCCAAAGTTTTCCATTTTCCACCCAAAGATCCGTCAATTCTTCAGCTCTTTCTTCATCATATTTTTTTATGCTATCTTTGAGTTTGCTTGATGCGTTCTTGAAAAAACTGATGACGTTATTTATACTGAATCAATGCTTCGTTTTAGGGGTTTCTTGATCTTTGATCTTTTGTTTGTTTTGCATCTGCTCCGCTTGGGTTTTGCTTTTTGGCTGCAATCATTTTTCTTTGATGAACAGCAAAAACGTAGGATAATCCATATCACGGGAATATTTCTTTGTTGTATCGCCATCTATGAACGTACCGGAAAGCGTGATAGTGGCATTGGCATTATATGTAATCTTGTACAAACTGGAATTAACCGTAGCTTCTTGATCATAATCTTCTCAAATACCAGCTTCATATCGGCCAAAATAGGTAACTTTCTCGCCGGAGAAATTGCCAGCGGTAAAAACAAAATTTGAAGAATCCCAGGCGATATTGTCCATATTGTTTTTTTGCAGATCCTTTGCCAATCATGATGATTCGGCTATCTGGATGCTTTCTTGCATAGACAATCACTTGGAATCAGGCATTTTATAGATATCGCCAAACGCCTTTTTAAGGTTTTCGAACGCCGAAACCGTAAGGGGGAGTTCTCTTACCTGTCATTCACTATCGCTTCCGAGACTTAATTCCGTACCATGAACCTTGACTTTAAAGGTTCATTTTGCCTGATTGATATTGATAATCTCCAAAGTCGCCCAT
>CAZWTC010000075.1:0-3686 GCA_964637175.1 uncultured Candidatus Peribacteria bacterium | reverse complement strand
TTATTTATCAATGATATATGGTTTGATGACATCTTCCCATATTTGTTTTCATGTAGTATATGCATTCTTTCGTCTATCTGCAATACCAGTTTTCTCTACATGTGCAAATGCACTATCTATGGCAGAGCTATTTTTTCTGAGTTGGCTTGCACAAGAAGGAATATCTAGTCAGTAAAGTATTCTTCAATTAGGCAGTTCATAATCTTTGATTAGCTTGGGCATCTGATATCAAAGCGTTGCACCTGCAAGATAAGATGAATTGTTATATTTGTCCCTGTTTTGTATCATATTCTGTATGTCAAAAGTATAGAACATGATTTCATAAAGCTTAAAGAGCTTTTGTTTGCTATGAAGATGAGAAATATCCTTCATTAGGGCTTTCTCTTCATCCGATCGATCTTGTCCATCTATGATCTCTTGGGCAATCAGATCTTCATTGTTACTATCTTGGGTTGTTTTGCTTGAACAAATAATATCGCCATCCTTATATTCGGGGATATCATGAAAATAATTTCGTATAATGAGCTTTTGTTTTTCTTCCTCGGTTAATAATCATGCCTTCATATCTATAGCTGTCCATTCCTTGATTTTTTCTGCTTGGGACAAAATATGATTATACGTATTTCCGCTCAAATGCAATTCTTCATAAATCATTCACTTGTAATGAATATTCCGATACGCTCAGTGTCTTGTAGCTGCTTGGTCTTTTTTGTATATTTTTACTTCATATGGCGTGCTTTGTTGTATCGTAGAAACAAGAAATACATTAGCATCTTTTTTCTGTATAGAAAATTCCTTATGTTCATAAGCATATCTCGTGTCCTCTGAAATCTGTTGGAAATTTTTGATGATGTGTTTAGTGGGTAATTCAATTTCACCTGGGACAAACCAAGCTTCTTCCCGATAACGCAAAACTTGTATCAGCGGATTCTTGTATTGTTCCAAAAGTACAATAACTTTTTTTTCCAAATCATGTAGAACAAGCTTTTGGCGCATATGATTATTTTCCCAGTAAATAAAAAGTATATTCTCCTTCAAAAATATACTTTTGTTTTTGATTGAAGAATATATAATTACCACCGCAATAATTCCTTATTATATTTCGCAATCATTTGGGTGGTAATTATAAAGCTCCTTTTGGCAGTGACAGTAGCGATAGTATATTGTCTGCCGTACGACTTTACTTATTTTGTTAGTGTTTATACACTGTCCCTGCAAGATAATTCTTAATCACTTTTTCGCTAGGGAAGAAAAGCGGTGCAGGCAAGTCATTCAGATCAAATCGTTTCCGTTGGGTGATTTCATCCGGCTCCATGACTTGAGCTTCTCCCTCTACATCTTCGGCTAAGAATCAGATCGTTATGAAATGCTTGTCTGGTACCATATCGTTGGTTATGCTGATGATCTTGATAGTATCTTTGTCGATGGTAAGTCACGTCTCTTCCAGAGTTTCACGATAACAGGTATCTTCGAAACTCTCATGGAAACGCATCTTGCCTCCAGGCATCGTCCGCGTTCATTCACCATGTAGCTCAGAATCGGCTTTAATAGGATCCACGTGTCTTTGTCCAAGAAGGATTTTTCCGTCTCTGAGGATCATGACACCGAAACCGACTCCTACATTAGTGTTTTCTGCCATGCTTTCTATCTGATTGTTAAAATTACTTGTTTTCACATCCGCACGCTACGAATTCTACTTGTGGTGCAAACTGTCTTACGAAAGCTGAGTTAGCTGTCTTTTGTTCGTTGAAATACTTTCTGCTGTAGAATTCTGATTTTTTTCCTACATTGTAGTGGCTTACGGGTCTGAGGTATCACATGACGCGAGTGAATACCTGGCATGGAGTCCTGTGGATCTCCTGTCCTTCTTTGTTGTAGAATGTTTGCATGGCGGCAACTTTTGTTACAAAGGTAAAAAGCAGAATTGCATTATTTGTTTAAGACTTAGTTACAAGTTACAGGTTGAAGGTTACAGGTGTTTGGAACTTGCTCCCTGCTCCCTTGTACCTGAGTAGTTTAGTCGTGTATTTTCTTTTCTGCGATGACTCTGAGCTTTTCTGGATCAGACGTATGTTTTTTTCTGATATCTACATTGAATTCTTCTCCGACGTATCCAAGCTCTTTATCGCATTTTGGACAATAATCATGTTCGCCTACTACATATCCATGTTTTGGACAGATAGAAAAGACCGGTGATATCGTGATATATGGCAATTGATAGTTCTCTATGACTTTTTTGACGAGCTGTTTGCATGCTATCGCACTGGATATCCTTTCTCCCATATAGAGATGAAGGACGGTTCCTCAGGTGTATTTGCATTGCAATTCGTTTTGCTGCTCCAATGCTTCGAACGGGTCATCGGTGTAGCCCACAGGAAGCTGGGTAGAGTTGGTATAGAAAGGAGCTTCGTCGGTTCCTGCTTGGATGATATTTGGGATCTGTTTTTTATCTTCTTTGGCGAATCTTGTCGTAGTTCATTCCGCTGGCGTAGCCTCTAGATTATAGAGATTTCCTGTTTCTTCCTGATATTCTTTGAGGATGTCTCTCATAAAATCCAAGATCTCCATAGCGATCTTTTTGCCTTCATCAGTAGCGATATTCTCTTTGCCGTTGGTGAAGTTGAGGACTGCTTCATTCATACCGTTGAGACCGATAGTCGAGAAGTGGTTTCTAAAGGAATGAAGATATCTTTTGGTATAAGGATATAATCCTGCATCCAACCATTTTGTAATCTCTTTTCTTTTGAGTTCAAGAGATATTTTTGCCAAATTCATAAGGTAGCGGACTTGGTTTTTAAATCCTTTCATATCATCCTTGAAATTATATCCGATTCTGGCCATATTCAAGGTGACGACTCCTACAGATCACGTCATCTCTGCTGATCCGAAAAGACCTCCTCATCTTTTTTCCAGCTGGGAAAGATCTAACTGCAATCTGCAGCACATGGATCTCACTGCTCCCGGCTTATATGCGTTTGGATTATCCACTTTGGTGACATTACCGTTCTTGTCCTTGATGACCTTGAATTGTGATCCTACGAAGTTCTGGAAATACGGGATTCCGTATTTTGCTGTCATTTCAAAAAGCAAGTTGATATCTGGATCTTCCCATGGAAAATCTTCCGTGATGTTGTAGGTCGGTATAGGGAAGGTGAATACGGATCCTGATGAATCTCCCGCAGTATATACTTCGATAAGGACTCTATTGATGAGTTTCATCTCTTCTCCGAGCTCGCTGAATTTTTTTGGATAATATCCTTTTTCTATTCCTCACAGCATCAATGATTTCTCTTTGAGATCTTCAGGGCATGTTCGGTCAAGAGTGATATTGGTAAACGGTGTCTGTGTTCCCCAGCGTGAAGGGACATTCAATCCGAAGATGAAATTCTGCATCTGTTGGGTGACATATTTATGGGTTTTTTTGTCGATAAATTCTTTCTTTTCCGCTTCATTGGCAAATGTGGCCTTGAGTTGCTTCAATTCTTCTTCAAGTTCTACCTTGTATTTGTGTACGAAAGGAGCGAGATAGGTATCGAAAGAGGAGAATGCTTGTGCGCCAGCTCGTTCGTTCTGGAGCGTTCAGAAGAAATTGATCATCTGATTGACTGCTGATTGGAGATTCTTTGGCGGAGCTGATTGGACTCTGTTGTCCAAACCGTTGAATCCTTCTTCCAGAAGCTGTCTGA
>CAZWTC010000074.1:0-3745 GCA_964637175.1 uncultured Candidatus Peribacteria bacterium | reverse complement strand
CAATCTATTTGTTGTCCATCTACAAAACATCCAAATCCTAGATTATCCTGCACACCTACTCATTCTCTCAAAACCTCATTGCCGACAGCATTTTTTCCTGCACCGAGATTGATGATGGTTTCATTGGTCATAGCAGGTTCAAATGCCTGTTCCAAAAGATCTTCAGCATAGATCTTGTTGCTAAAAATATAGATTACGATTGAGATAACAAGCAAAATAAACGTAAAGAACAGAAAATGGAATGTCCTATACGACCTGAGATGATGGATGAAATGATGATGGAGTTTTTTCATGGATGTTATATTTGAGTAAGTAAATTTTCCGCTTCTTGGTTTTCTATCTGTTCATGTTGAGCTTCTTTTTGTTTGATATCTTCCATTTTTTTTGTATAAGCCATATCTTCCCGTTTTTTTGTATATTTGCTTTTCAATTCATCTTTTTTCTGCTCATATTTCTGCTCTATTTCAGACAATTTCTGTTTTTCTCTTGTCAGGATGTCTCTGAGTTTATCAACCTGTTCCTTATTCATCATAGGGAGAAGATTGAACCAAGATTGTTTTTCTTCAGGATTATCCATGGATTTGGAATTCAATACGAGAGTGATCAAATCTGGCATAGAAGTCAAAAATTCATCAGGTATCGTAAAAGCTTCTGCTTTTTCCCGCAGTTCTTGAGGTAGTTTTGTTTTGATAAGATCCATATTTGCCATAAACATAGGATGTAGATAGATAAAAGCTATTTTTTGTTTTCGTGGAGTTTAGACAATAATTTTTCTGCTTCTTGTTCTTCTTTTAGATGATAGATCGCTGCTTTCGATTCGATGATAGGGACTTTTTTCATATTTTTTTTCATGGTTTCTATCTCTTTTTTGGAGAGGTGTTGTTTATATGTTCCTCATGTATACACATTTGGCGCATCCATTATTTGAATTTAGAATGTAAAGTGCAGAATGAATAAATGTAATTCAGAATGTAGAGTTCAAAGTGCAGAATGAATGTAATATTTTTCTTAATTCTGAATTATAAATTCTGCATTCTTATTGTGGTCCTGTGCCGAATAACCATTCTACTTCCTTGGGATCGATGATTTGTTTATCGATCAATCTTTGGGTATATTTTTTTAAGTTGATCATGCCGATAAGCGAAGAAGTTTCGATGATGCTATCAATTTGCTCTATGGCCCTTTTTTTGATATTGTTTTTGATAGAGGTCGTATTGATCATGACTTCAAAAATTCAGACTCTGGATTTTTCATCTTTTGTCCTTATCAGGAATTGGGATTGGATTCCTATCAACGATTCAGCTAACCTATCGCTGATGCTGTCTTGTATTTCTGGCGGAAAGAAAGAGATGTATCTATTCACCGTATTAGCTGCGGAATTTGTATGAAGCGTGGAAAACACTAGATGTCATGTTTCAGCTAGACTAAGCGCTGATTCAGCGGTTTCCCTATCACGGATTTCACCGACGAAGATGATGTTTGGATCTTCACGCATGGCGGATCTCAATGCATTGGCAAAGGATCGTGTGTCATGACCGATTTCTCTTTGAGAGATGATGCATTTTTTAGGCTCAAAGACGAATTCGATAGGATCTTCTATGGTGATGAGATTTTCATTTCTCGTTTCATTCAAGTGTTCGAGCATAGCTACGAGCGATGTTGATTTTCCTGATCATGTAGGGCCCGTGACCAGATATAATCATTTTTTAGCCGAAAGGATGTTTTTTTTGATGCTCTCAGCGATGTCAGAAAAAATGAGTTCCTCAAGCTTTTTAGCTATCGCATTGATTTTTCTCATGACTACTCCGATCCTTCCTGTTTTGAAAAACGCGTTTACTCTGTAGGGTACGCCATTTTTTGATACATAAGCGAAATCAGCCTCCTTATCGCCGAGAAATTTATCGAATCTCTGGGGATTTCATTGGAAAAGCTGTCTGAGGACGATTTCCATAGATTCATTGCTGAGTTTTCCTGCTGTCTCTTCTCTGATGATCTCTCCGTTATTTCTGTAAGAAATGCTTTCGCCTCCGGATAAATGAAGGTCAGAAATATTTGGATTTTTTTCTATCAAAGCTAGGATTTGCTCTATATCAAATGAATTTGCCATACTTATTAACTAAATAATTAAATGGATTCATGATACACGATTCATGGTGTAAGAACTGAATAGTCATTATTATTGCGTAGTTCTTGTATCTTGTATCTAGCATCTAAGTTAATTGTACTCAGAAATAGAAAATTTGCAAATTTTGACAGACACAAAAAGAAAAAGGTTTGACTTTTCGATGATTTATGACGTTCAATCTAGTGAAAACAGCAATTGCTTTAGGTAAAAAGCGGCTTTGAAATATCATCTCGCTCAAGTGGACATATACGGTCATTTTAACTTGATGTTCAGCTAAAATATGCTATAAGGAGCAGACGAACAAAATCTTGGGGTCGTTTTTTATTTTTATCAGTAATGGAATATGTTTTTGAAGAAAAAAGCGTTCAGAAACAAAACCATAGGAGAGCTCAATAACTATAACTCATATAAACCATTTTCGTGATCTGCCGGAGTGGTTAAGTTTTTGATTATTGTCTGTTGCATCTTTTTGGTGTTTTTTGTAGGTAAATATCTCATAAAATGAGCGCAATTGCTTGGGTGATATATCGGTAAATGAACGGTACAGGTTGTTTCAGAGACAATGGGCGATGATATGATCAAGGATGAATTCTGAAATATCAATGTCATGCTCGTGGGTTTCTGAGGACAAGCGCATGCAGGAGGATATCTCGCCGACTCTATCATGGTGGCATCATTCAATCCGAAATTATGAGCGGTGACCATGATTTCCGTACCGAGAGATTTATACGTATACAATAAAAACGAAAATACCATAGGCAGGATAAACGCGTTATTTTCTCATACTGTCGGGAGAAAGCTCCAATTCGACACCTGAGCCAAAGCGCTTTCAGATAAATTGGAAGAGATAATGGGAATCAAAACGCCTTATTATGCATTGATCGATTTCGCATGATTCAAAAATGTCATAGACACGCTTTGAGGCATTACCGTGGATGTTCCTGAAGTGATCCATGATACCACATATCCTAATGGAGAATCCCAATACATGACCGTACATTTTGACACATGAATCAATCTTATGGATGGAGAAAGGGCTTTGCAGTATGCGAGATCCAGGCATTCGACCTCAGATTTTTCAAGATCTTTGAGGCAACAGCTCATCGTCCAATGAGTGATGAATAAGTTCAAGGAGAATTGACTTGGTAATGTCACCAAGCTCAATAAGCTCTATAGCGATTACACAAAAATGGTGACCACCAATGTTTCGCTCAAAGAAATGCTTGGCATGGTAAAATATATAAATAAGCTCAAACATATATTCTCCTTCTGATATACGGTTGAATGTTCTAATGTTGCCTATAGATTTTCATATCCAGGATGTTTCCTTTACAATCCACCGAGAGAATTGTTTAATTGAGCATCAGCTATCATTCCAGATGGGGGACAAGCTTCAGAAGTCGGATTTTATGAATACACCAAAAATTTTGCATTTTTTGTCGCCCACAATCAGGAATATCTCATAGAGAACCAGAAAATAGAGATCCTCAATGGAATAGACAAGAAATACGCCAAAGCGACCATCAAAAAATCAGATGGATTTGCTAATCAGCTGGCAGTGAAGCTCAAAAAATATGCGTTCAATATAGCCACCGTCCAAAATTTCGCTCAGACGCTTTC
>CAZWTC010000073.1:0-3796 GCA_964637175.1 uncultured Candidatus Peribacteria bacterium | reverse complement strand
TTACTACCACGGCTTTGTCATATTTACTATAATCTATCATTGCTTGAAGGACTAATTCTGCATCTACATTTCATTTAGTTGTTCAATTTTTCAAATTGAGAACAGGCTTAAACACTAATGTATATCAGATAGTCTGAAAAAATGTATACATATCCTGATTTTCCGGTATATATCCTATAAATAGATATGCAGCAGTTACCTCATATTTATTCTGAAGATATTCCCTAAATTTTTTCCAATCCAATCTCCATCACTGATCTTTTACCGCCAGATTAACATTTTGTGTATCAATGAAAGCATAATTATTTTCCATACTGTCGGCTAATCAAATAAAGTACGATCATTATAATAATTTCCTTTATTTTTTCAATCTGGACACAAAAAAATCTCGTTCGATAGCGAGATCCTTTCCTTGAAATATAGTCAGATATATTAGTTTAAAGTTTGTATTTTAATTTATCTATCGCTTATTCAAAAAATCCTCATAAATGCACATTTTGATCTCGGAACATAATAAAAATAAAGACACATAATAGTCATAGATCAGGATTTTCATTACTAAAAAAATACACAACAATTCAAATCATAGCAATAATACGTAATATGGAAAGAAATGTTTTCATGAATCGTACAATTAATTATTTAAAAAATCAGTTAAATTAATTTAATGTTTCTATTTTCCCCAAATACCTCGCAGCGTAGTAAATGATCATCGACTGCAGCCCTACATACACTAACACCAAGAAGAAAATCAATTCTCACGGCAGTTCAGTTCTCATGAGCAATATTACGTTAACAATCATCGCTCACATGCTCGCTACGATCCGGTACATATAGTCCGTCCTAGTGAAAATCTTGGCGAGCATCGGCACTCTATGCGCGTAGAAAATCATCGCTGCGGAGAAGATATTCCGGAAGATTCATCGGCTGACGACTGCGCCTGCATCGCCGTTGAAGTACGAGAAGAGGCTTACGTAGATGGCGAAGTTGATCACGAGAAAGACGATGAGATTCTGCACGATGCTGGTATATCAGACCTTCTTGAGCAAAAGGACATTGATGATGAAAGTCGCTATGGAGACCCGGTAAAGGATATGATTGACGGCTGCAAAATCGCCGAGATGCGTGACATACCGGACGATGAGGATAGCGATAAGGATGACATTGAATAATTCCAAGATCTGCTTGGTCCGCCCCGGCATCGTCGTCAGAAAATTGTAGAGCGACTCCACCGTCTTGGACGTGAAATATCTTTTGGGTGCGGTGATCCTTTCACCGGCGAGGATGCGTCTGACAGAGACATCTTTCTTTTTGTCCGCTGAGGTTGGCGTGAATTGGAAGATCTTGTAGACGAGATAATAGAGCCCGGTCAAGATGATGCTGTTTATCGCTAAGGCGAGATATACATTTTTTATCTGATCAAAAACCAGCAAGAAGATCGTTCCGATAGAGAGGATCCCCAATTTATATCGCATATATTTCTCTACGTCCTGATGCAGTCCGACAATGAAGATGAAGAAGGCGATGATTCATAGATGCAATACCCGCAGCATCGCAAAGACATTGAAAAAGACCGCTCGTCCTCAGAGCGCAAGCGCTACGATAAGCAGGAAGATCATAGAAAAATAGAAGCCGATCTGAAATACTGCTTTCCCGTCTTGGTAGTCGACGAAGTAGGATCAGATCCGGAGGACTAAGTTCAAGGTGATGAGTCATAAGGCGGTCGTCGTCAGATCCATGCCGAAGTAATTCAAGACTCAGACCAGTCCGGCGAGGATGATGACTCGCGCGATATAGAGACTATAGGTTTTCAAGAGTTGGGATCATTGCACTTTCAGTGTCTGTGTCCCTCCGTAATATCAGAAAAACAGTCCGAGAAAAATCAAGGGGATGAATGCGAGATACCGTAATCCGATGCCGTAGAAGAAGAGCACGAAGCCGGTGACGGAGAGTGACAGCAGAAGCAAAGACATGCAGAAGAATTTTAAATTTTAAATTTGGAATTTTGAATTTGGAAACGTAATCACTCCGAGAGGTTTTAAAATTTCAAATTGTAAATTGTAAATTTCAAATTATTTATAATGCGAAGTTCGTCGTCACCACCCGCATCAGAAGTCGATGTACGCCGATGGCGAGCGCTATGATCAAGAGTAATCTGGGGATAGAAGTATTTCTGAGATATCTTGCAGCGAAGATCACGGATCATCGGATTCCCATGCTGATAAGCGAGAACGCGAGACCGTATTGGTTGGTGGAAAAAAGATAGATCTGATTGCCGATAGTGTAGACGCCGAGCAATACCACGATGAGCAGTGCGACCAGTTCGGCTAGGTCAAAAGAGCTATACAGTAAATTTCATATATCGGCGAGCTTGATCAAAAAGTCTTTTTGGAGAAATTTCCGATATATCGCTGACGGACCGAAGGTAGCGTAATCCTGGTTTTTGAGCGATATCTTTGCACCCAAAGACTTGAGGAGCCTTATATTTTCCATCCTTTCGACTTCCTTGTCTATATCTACGGAAGTGATGATAGAACCTGGCAGGATAGTGTCGTTGCGATTCTGTATGCTCGCATAGTAATCGGCATTTATCCTTTCGATGATCTTGAAAATCTCTTGGATCGTATCTCTGATCTTTTCGAAATTGGTCCCCATACGCAGCTTTTTGAGCTCTTCGGTCAATGATTTCATCTTCTTGATATCCTGGATCGACATTTTCCCTTCCGATCTTTTCATGGTTTCATCAACCTTTTCAAACACTTTTACAAGGATTTTTTTCGCTGATTCCAGATGCTCATCCTGATAGACTTTCTTTTCTTGGGCTTCCTGTTGCTGGATCTGCTCCTGGATTCTGGATTTTATTTTTGCGGATTCCGTCTTGGCTTTGGCGATGATGATGCCTATATCTTTGGCGGCTATGGGTTTGCTATAGCTATTGATGCTCGAGATGTCGAATCCTACCAAGGTGAAAAAATTGCAGGCTTCCTGGATATCCGTATATCTCGTGACGATGTCTATCTCCTGGAAATTGAGTTTGATCGTGAAATAGATATCTCCGAACGTTTTCTTATCCTGAGAAAATTCTTTGAGGGAAAGGATCATGATATTCGTCTGTTCGAGAATCTTTCTGGCAAGCAAGAGCGCTTCCGTACAGATCAGGATATCTAGCGTATATTTTTCGTCTTTCTCTTGTTTGATACCGTTTACACTAAAAGTCATCACAAAAATATTAGGTAAAAAGCCATAATTTGCTCTGAGTTTATGCTTTTATATTGAAATTTCAAAAAAAATCAATATATATGTGAGACGCAATAAAAGGTCGAACGTAGTGAAAACCTTTTATGACGTCGAACTTATGCCGATGATTTCTTGAAGCAGAAAGTACGAGCGCAAGCGAAGTAATTTCTGAATTCAAAAACAATCGGCGAGAGAAGTCCGATGAAAAAAAAATTTACCTATTATTGTATCTACGATTTCTAAACAAAACATATAATCACTCCGTGAACCAGTGAAAGGACAAGCCATGCGTCCTTTTTTCTCCTGCTGATTAGGTATGACAATACTTTTTAGCCTTTTCTCTCTGCCCATGAAAAAATTTCTCTGGATCGTCTTCGTCCTCCTCTTTCTCGGAGCAGGATATGTCTACCTCGTAAAAAACCCTGATTTGCCTCTCTCGCAAACAATCCTGACAACCTTAGGAGTTACCAAAACAGCGCCGCAATGAACGGGAATCGATTTGACGAACTGCATAAACTATTTCGATGGCTGCAACAATTGCAGCGTAAAAGACGGAAAG
>CAZWTC010000072.1:2758-3832 GCA_964637175.1 uncultured Candidatus Peribacteria bacterium | reverse complement strand
TGGATGTACATAATGATAAATCATTAGTAGGAAAAGATAAAGAAGCATATCGAGGTAATGTAGATGTGTATGTCGGCGGTGCAGAGCATGTAACCAGGCATATGATCTACGGAAGATTCCGACAGAATTTCTTGTATGACATCGGTGTAGTGACCAAACCGGAACCATTCCAAGAGTATCATTATGTCGGACTCATCATGGGAGAAGACGGAAGAAAAATGAGCAAGAGACGAGGAAATGTCGTCAATCCGGATGACATCATAGCCGAGTTCTGAACTGATGCACTGAGGACCTACGAGATGTTCATGGGACCATTCGACCAATCTATTGCACGAAGCACGAACGGAATAAAAGGAGTCAAAAAGTTTCTTGAGAAAATCATAGCGCTCAAAGATAAAATTACAGCTTGAAGCTTAAAGCTTGAAGCTTGAAGCCTGTGATCAACAGATCAAAATATTGACAAACAGACGCTCGTATTAGTCAATCAGACCATCAAAAAAATAGGCGAAGATATTGATGGATTCAGATTCAATACCGCAATTTCTCAACTTATGATATTAGTCAACCATTTGACGGAATGCACTATTATCACGAAAAAAACATTTGAAGATTTGGTGGTTTTAGTATCACCTTTCGCTCCACATTTGGCTGAAGAGCTCTGGGAACAATTAGGAAATGAGTACTCGATTTTTACTAAAGCAACATGGCCTACCTACGATAAAACATGTCTTGTAGCGGATACCGTGACCATCGGAGTCCAAGTAAATGGAAAAGTCAGATGATCTATTTGTATCAGTAAAGAAGCAGAAGAATACGAAGTTATGAATCTTGCAAAAGCTGATGAAAAGATAGCTGCACGAATTACGGGAGAGCCGAAAAAAGTAATCTACGTCAAAGGAAAAATTTTAAATATCGTCGTGTAGTTTAACAAAATAAACTATAAAAAATCTAAAAACACCTAATCACGTCATGCCGGTGTTATTATTTGCAACCGGCATCCATACTAAATCATTAACAACAAAGCAATGGATTCTAGCTACAATCCGTGATGCCGGAATGACGTACAAGAGAGGG
>CAZWTC010000072.1:0-2748 GCA_964637175.1 uncultured Candidatus Peribacteria bacterium | reverse complement strand
AAGAAGTGAAAATGAACCGTAATCATCACGTGATGATCGAGCGGAATCGGTGCTGGATTTGCCAGAGAATTTGCGGAGCAAGGATATGATCTCCTGCTTGTTGCCAAGGATAAAATCCAGATGGCTACTTTTGTAAAATATTTGAAAGTACTTTTTCCGGTAAATATTTCTACAATGCTTTTGGATTTGTCTGATAAAACTCAGATCAAACAACTCGAAGCTGAAATAAGAAAAACAAGCGATCTGAAGATTTTAATTAACTGTGCCGGCTATGGCATCAACAAGGATTTTCTCAATGAAGATATCGAGAAACGAGAAGATATGGTGACCGTGCATGATATAGCGGCTATGAGACTTTCGTATCAAGCATTGAAAATAATGAAAAAAAGAAAACACGGAAATATCATCCATGTCTCTTCGTTGGCATCATTGCTCGCACTAGGGAACAATCCTATCTATGCAGCCAGCAAAATATTTTTGAATAGTTTTTCACAGAATCTCTATCGGATTTATAAAAAATATAACATCTATATACAATCGCTTTGTCCAGGTTTTACCTCAACTAATTTTGCTAAGAGATGAGGATATACGTTTAAAGGAAATTCTATGAAAGTCGAAGATGTCGTAAGAGCAAGCTTATCGTGTATGAGAAGAAAAAAATTGCTTTGCATCCCATGACGGAAAAATAAATTTCTTCTGATGATGTATCACGCACTTCCAAAATCAGTATCGCACAAGATCTTTCAATGGTTACTTAACTAATCTTTAGTTTTTAAACTATGTAGCATGTGTGGAATATTCGGTTATCAAGGAAATAGAGAAGATGCTCATAAAATCTTAGTACATGGATTAGAAAGATTAGAATATCGCGGATATGATTCCGCGTGATTATTGGTTGGCAATAATAAAGGTGATTTCAAACTTATCAGAGCGGTTGGAAAAGTCTCTAATCTTGCGAATAAAGTAACGAAAGAAATCAATGAAAAAGAAACATATACCTTTTGAATAGCACATACACGTCGAGCTACTCATGGATGAGTTATTGAAGAAAATACACATCCACATCACGATCAGAACAAACATTTCTATCTCGTTCATAATGGGATTATAGAAAATTATCATAAATTGAAACAAGATCTGATAGCAAAATGATACAAATTTTATGGACAGACGGATAGTGAAATCATTGCAAATCTTTTGGAAGATAACCGGACCGGAGATTTTATGGATACTGTAGAAAAAGTCTTGGGAATGATTAGGTGAGCATATGCGTTGCTTATCGTCACTACCTATGCACCGAATGAAATCATCGCAGTAAAATTAGGAAGTCCATTGCTTCTGGCATACAATGAAAAGGGTGAATATTTCTTCTCTTCAGACAAACAAGCACTCGCAGGATATGCTGATAAACTCGTCTATCTCGATGACGGCGATATTGTGCATTTAAAATGAAGTGAATATCAGGTCAAGTCCAATGGCGTTTCTACGAAAAAAGCGATCGAAGATATGGATATGGAATTGTTGGAATCTTCTAAATGAACATATAAACATTTTATGTTGAAAGAGATTTTTGAACAACCAAATATCATCAGAAGGATTTTCAAGTGAAGAGTTGATTTCAACAAAAATTTTCTGAATGCGGAAGCTTTCCATGGCATGCAGAACGAGCAATTCAAAAAAATCGTCTTTGTAGGATGCGGTACGAGTTATAACGCATGATGTCTAGGAACCTACTGGATGGAAAATCTCGCAGGACTTGATTCTAGTTGTGAAATCGCGAGCGAATACGAGTACAAAAATATCAAAGTGAATGATGATACACTATATGTTTTCATTTCTCAATCCGGCGAAACTGCTGATAGTATAGAAGTACTGAAAATGATTAAACAGAAAGGCTGACATACATTTGGCATTGTGAATGTTGTAGGATCGACAATCTCCCGTCTCACGGATTATGGATTATTTACTAGATGAGGAGCTGAAATTTGAGTAGCATCTACCAAAGCATTCACTGCACAGATCACCTCTATATTATTGCTCGCACTCTATCT
This sequence comes from uncultured Candidatus Peribacteria bacterium, assembly GCA_964637175.1. Taxonomy (GTDB): domain Bacteria; phylum Patescibacteriota; class Gracilibacteria; order Absconditabacterales; family Absconditicoccaceae; genus CAJBLF01. Next base: position 697 of record CAZWTC010000072.1, on the reverse strand, counting down.
CGGACAGAAAAGAGGACTCAGCAAAGCAAAGTATGACAAGGTGATGATTGAATTAAGCAAAGTTCCCGTGATGATAGAAGATATTTTAGCGGATACGGTGAACATCAGGAAAATCGCTGAAAACATTTCAGAATATAAAAATTTTTTCTTCCTCGGAAGACATTATCAACTTCCTATCGCAAGAGAAAGTAGTTTGAAATTGAAGGAAATAACTTATCTTCACTCCGAGAGTTATCCTAGTTGAGAATTAAAACATGGCCCATTGGCATTGATAGAATCATCTATTCCTAGTGTGCTTTTTGTACCGAATGATCTGATGTTTGAAAAGAATATTTCTTCCATTCAAGAAATCAAAGCAAGAGATGGAAAAGTGATAACCATTTCTGATAAAGATATTCACAATGCCGACCGGAATATTCAAGTACCGTCTACCATCGATGAGATATATCCGTTTTTGACGGCTATCGTAGGACAACTCCTCGCTTATCATGTAGCTGATATTTTGCGTAAAGACATTGATAAACCAAGAAATTTGGCTAAGAGTGTTACCGTCAAATAACATTCTCACTGGAAGGTTGGCAGAGTGGTCGATCGCGCACCGTTGGAAACGGTGTGTCCGCCTTAGCGGACCGGGGGTTCGAATCCCCCATCTTCCGATGTAAAAAAGATAATAAGAAACATTACTGGGTGCCCGCCA
>CAZWTC010000071.1:0-3920 GCA_964637175.1 uncultured Candidatus Peribacteria bacterium | reverse complement strand
AGATAATGCAAAGATTGATGTAGAATTGATCTATCCAGTAGCTATGGAAGAAGGATTGAGATTTGCAATCAGAGAAGGTGGAAGAACAGTTTGAGCATGAGTTGTAACTAAGATATCATAATACTTTCTTATTATTCATTCCTCCGCCCCGGAGTACTCCGGGGCGGAGAGTTAAATTGTAAGAAAATTTGTTTTACTCTCTATACCCCTGATTAGTATGACTGACAAAAAAACTCAAAAAACCAAATTGAGGATCAAGTTGAAAAGCTATGATATAAAAATGTTGGAATCGTCTGTAGGCAAGGTTGTCGGACTTTTGATTAAATCCGGTGCAACTATAAAAGGACCTATTCCACTTCCTAAACAAAGGAAGGTCTATACTGTTTTGAAATCAAACTTCAAATTCAAAAATTCTAGAGAGCAGTTTGAAAGAATCACTTATTCTAGAATGATTGATGTCGTAGAGGCTGGATCCAAAACTATGGAATATCTCCACAATCTTGCAATACCCGTTTGAGTTTTGGTGGATGTTAAAGTGTTCTAAATTTAATGCAGAATGCAGAATTCAGAATTTATAATTCAGAAAATTTAAATATATTTATTAGTTATACTATATATCATGAATAAAGGATGACTTATTGTAGCAAAACAAGAAATGACCAAGATGTGGATCGAAGATAATTTTGTCCCTGTCACTTTGGTAAAACTAGTTCCTCAAGAAATCGTCAGATACAAAACCAAAGAAAAAGATGGATATGTATCGGCAGTAGTCGGCGTAGAAAAAAAGGAGCTTAAAAAAGATAAGGGTCAGAAAATCAGTTATAAAAAAATGCAAGAATATAAAGTAGATGATGCGTTTGTTTCTGCTCATCAAGCTTGATCCCTTCTTGATCTCAGCTTGCTTGAAGGAGTCGCTCAGGTTGATGTCACGAGCGCTGCAAAAGGTAAAGGATTTCAAGGTATGGTCAAAAAGTTCCATATCAAAGGCGGATGAGCAACTCACGGACATAAGTTTACAAGAACAGGTTGATCAAAAGGAAATAGAAAACCGAGAAGAACGCTCAAGGGACATCCTCATGCAGGACATATGGGCACTCAACGTGTGACGCTCAAAAACATCCCTATCTTGGATAAGATCACCAAAGATAATGAAACGTTGGTCGTACTTAAAGGCTCAATCCCAGGAGCATACAATTCACTAGTAACATTGACGATAAAATAAGCTTTTATGTTTTTTTACCTCTCTAGAAGATGGCGTATACTATAGATATATATGACAAAGGCGGTAAGGTTGTTTCCAATTTTGCCCTAGATGAATCGCTTTTTGCTGACTCCTTGGTAAATAAGGATCTTATCCATGAATATTATTTGTTACAGACAAGTAATGCTCGTCAAAATATTGCGAAAGTGAAAGGAAGAGGAGAAGTGCATGGATCAGGAAGAAAGCTCTACAAGCAGAAAGGAACCTGAGGAGCAAGACCTGGAGACAAAAATTCTCCTGTAAGAAGATGAGGAGGAGTCGCTTTTGGTCCTAGAGGCATAGAAAATTATACTAAATCTATGAACAAAAAAGCAAGAAAAATAGCGCTCAATAGCATCATCACCTTGAAAGCAAAAGCTGGCGAACTTTTGGGACTCAAGGATATTTCCCTTCAAGCACCAAAGACCAAAGACGCTCAGGATATCCTCAAGAATATCTGAATAGCTACCAAAAAAGTATTGTTTGTCGTAGCGCAAAAAGACGAAAACATCTTCAAATCATTCAGAAATCTACCAAAACTAAAATATCTTTCTGCTGATTACCTTAATCCTGCTGATCTGATGTCTTATCATACTGTCCTCTTTTTGGAATCAGCATTGGCTACCCTCAACAAAAAATAATCTTTTTAAGAAATAATCTTTTTTACTACCTTTATTTGTATCCCTATGACCTTTAAGCAAATACTTCAAGCAAGAGCGAAAAAAAATGTCACCGCAAAAGTGATCAAAAAAGTCTCTCCTTATGGAGTGATTCTTTCTCCTTTGGTGACTGAAAAAACGCATAAGCAACAAGAAGCAACCAACAAATATTCGTTCAAAGTTCATGAGGATGCAAACAAAAACGATGTTAAGCAGGCAGTAGAATTTTTGTACAAGGTACATCCTGAAAGCATCAATATCATCAATGTCGTATACAAGTGAAGAAACCAAAGAAAGCTTGTAAGAAAATCATATAAAAAAGCGATTGTCACGCTTGGAAAAAAAGAAAAGATAGAACTCTGATCTTAAAACTTAGACCTTAGAACTTAGACCTTAGAACTTAGACCTTAGTATCATTTATCATTTATATTATATAAGAATGACGCTCAAGAAATATAAGCCATATACTCCATCAAGACGTTATATGATCTGATATGACTTTTCTGATTTGACAAAAAAAAGACCAGAAAAATCACTTACGCTTTCAAAAAAAAGCACATGAGGAAGAAATAATTCTGGTAAGGTGACTTCCAGATCCATGTGAGGCGGACACAAAAGGCTGTATAGACTGATAGATTTCAAAGGGTATGATAAAGCCAATATCCCTGCAAAAGTCGCTAGCGTAGAATATGATCCATATAGAACATCAAGAATCGCATTGCTCCACTTTGCTGATGGAGAAAAAAAATATGTGCTTGCATGGAAAACCATCAAGGTAGGTGATACTGTCATCTGTTGAGATCAGGCTCCCATCGCTCATGGAAATAGGAAACAGCTCAAAGATGTGCCAGAATGAGTGAATATATTCAATCTTGAAGTGACTCCATTTTCTTCTGGAAAACTCATCAAGACAGCATGATCATACGCAAGTATCGTAGGTAAAGATAATCTCCTCAAGATCGTATTCGTCAAAATGCCTTCTGGAGAAGTCAGAAAATTCAATGAAAATTGTCGGGCGACTATCTGAGAAATCGGAAATGATCAACATCAGAATGTTGTCATCGGAAAAGCTGGAAGACAAAGACGACTTGGAAAGAAACCACATATTCTTGGAAAAAACATGAATCCTGTCGATCATCCGCATGGATGATGAGAAGGACATTCTCCTATCGGTCTCAAGAAATGACAAAAATCTTTTGCTGGTAAAAGAGTGACTCCAGGTATCAAAACGAGAAAAAATAGAAAAACATCTACGAGATTCATTATCTCTAAGAGAACTAAAAATTAATTAATAACTAATAACTAATAACGAAAAATGATGGAATTGTATATTCATAAACTATAGTTGTATACAATAGTCCATGATAAGACATATCTTACATTATTAATTATTCACTTTTAATTATTCATTATTGTTATTATGGCAAGATCGCTAAAAAAATGATTCTATGTGAATGAAAAGATACTCATCAAAGTAAAAAAGATGAACGAAGCCGGAGACAAGAAAGTTATCAAGGTACGAGATAGGGCATGTCACATAGTTCCTGATATGATCTGACTTACGTTTGCTGTCCACAATGGAAAACAATTCGTAAGCGTATATGTGACAGAAGATATGATCTGACATAGATTGTGAGAATTTGTTCCTACAAGAACATTCAGATGACATCCGTTTTAAATTTAGAATTCAGAATTCAAAATTCAGAATTAATGATTAAATAATATTTATACTTTATGACCTTGTAAAGATGGTGACAACTACAAAAAAAACAGTAGATAATAATCTGACAGCTACATTAAAATATGCTTTGGTGTCTGATAAAAAAATGGCTTTGATCGCTCAGATGGTCAAGGGGAAAAAAGTGGATGACGCATTGACGCTTTTGAACGTATTGCCAAAAAAAGCAGCAAAGTTTTTGTATAAAGTCATCAAATCCGCTTCGGCTAACGCTACCACTAATGGAGCTTATGATGCGAACAAATTATATGTTCATAAAATTGAAATCGGTAGAGGTCCAAAA
>CAZWTC010000070.1:2428-3933 GCA_964637175.1 uncultured Candidatus Peribacteria bacterium | reverse complement strand
AATAGATATTCTAGTCGGAACGCCGGGAAGGATTATGGATCATCTCAAACGCAAGACATTGGATCTAACGAATATCTCTTATTTCATCCTCGACGAAGCGGATGAGATGCTGGATATGGGATTCGTTGACGATATCGAAACTATCTTCAAGGAAACAAATCCAGAAAAAAAAGTATTGTTATTTTCTGCGACGATGCCGAGAGAGATTCTGCAGATAGCGAAAAAATACATCGGCAACTATGAATTGATTGCCGTAGAAAACAAAGATACGACCTGAGAACAGACAGATCAGACCTATTTCGAAGTCCAGGAAAGAGACAAATTCGAACTGCTCCGCAGGATCATGGACACGGAAACAGATTTTTACGGGATCGTGTTTTGTCACACCAAAGCCGATGTAGACGAATTAGTTTCCAGGCTCAACGACTGATGATACAGCGCAGAAGGTCTGCACGGCGATTTAGCGCAGAAGCAGAGAGAGCATTTCTTGCAGCGTTTCAAAGATAAGAAAGTGAATATTCTCGTGGCGACGGATATCGCTGCCAGAGGTATCGATGTCAACGATGTGACACACGTCATCAATTACGCGATACCGCAGAATGCAGAAAGATACACGCACAGGATAGGAAGGACAGGAAGGGCGGGAAAAGCGGGAACGGCGATCACGTTCATCACGCCGAGAGAATACAGCAAGATGTCCTATCTCAAAAAAGTGAACAAGGTCGATATCAAAAAAGGTCAGATCCCTGATATCAAAGGCGTCATCGAAAAGAAAAAAAATAAGTTGAACGAAAATATCCAAGGCGTGCTCAGCAAAGAAAGCCACAAAGATTATGTAGCGATCGCAGACAAACTGATAGAAAACAGCAATCCTCGTGACGTAGTCGCAGCGCTCTTGAAGATGCATTACGAAAGCGATTTCGATCAGACAAGATATCGCGACATCACCGAGCAGACCAGAGAAAACAGGTTTGCTAGCAAGTGAGGACAATGAGGGCAGACGAGGCTTTTTGTAGCATTGGGAAGAAGAGAAGGCTACACAGCGCGTTCGCTTTTGGAATTGATCACGAAGGAATCATGAGTCGCCGGCAGAGATATCGACGATCTGAAAATGATGGACGATTTTTCATTCATCAGCGTTTCACCCAACAATGCACAAATCATCACCGATGCATTCGCCAACAAGATCATCCAAGGAAAAAAATGAATCATCAATAGAGCAAAAGAAAGCACCTGAGGCGGAGATTTCAGATGACCAAGAAGACCGTTCGCTTGATCAAGATGAAGCGATTCTAGATGAGAGAGATCATCGTATCCGAGAAAGGAATTCTGAGACAGACCGTCATATCCAAGAAGAGACCGCTCAGCCTGAGACTTTTGAGCCAAGAAAACTTTCTGAGACAAAAAAGATCATAAAGAATACAGTTCATCTAAAAACTTCGGAGCAAAAAAAGATTTTGGATGAAAGAAAGATTTTCCACCAAGAAAAGATTTTTGAGCTAAAA
>CAZWTC010000070.1:0-2418 GCA_964637175.1 uncultured Candidatus Peribacteria bacterium | reverse complement strand
TAGATACTCATAGCAAATCCAATCGTATTGGGTTTCTCAAGCTGGAAAGTCCGCTTTGATGGTCTAATAAAGGGAAAAATAAAATGGCGGTCTATTTTTCCCTAGCGTTTTTGCATACTTTTGGGGCAATGCCAAAAGTATGTCTCCGAAGGAAAAAAAGAAAAATATATCCAGCGATAGAAAAAGAAAATTAAAATTCACTCCACAAACCTGCCTATAACAAAAAAGACGACAAACAAACATTTTCTGACATTTTTTCTTCGATTTGCTAGGATATCTTCACAAAAGATTACAATCTTCACGCCGCATCCAATTATTGACATTTTCTTTAAAATGTATTTGACAATGGATAGCAAATATGTATATATTTATCACACAAAAGAAGGAGATAATTAACAGATACTCTATCTACTAATCTATCTTTTTCACGTAAATAAAAAAATCAAATAAAATAATTAAATATAAACTAAATTTTTAAAACAAAATGAAAACAAAAATTAAAATTTTAATGATTACGGTGCTGTTGCTTATAATAAGCGGCTTTGGTGCTATGAAAGCAAAAGGACAATGTACTAATACTTTTCAATATCCTTATGCACCATTTCCAGCACCTACTTACGTACCATATGTAATTACTATTTATCAATACCAAGGTGATTATAACCAAATGACAGGAGTAGTGGCTGGATCAAATTTTACCTCTACTGCTAGTATTGCAGGTACTTATATCACTGTTCGTTTTGGAACATATAACGGCACGGTGGTTGCTACTGGTACTACTCCACTCACTTGGACAGCCACTGCTGGATCAGGAAGGTATTTCATACATTACAATACAAATTCTTCCTGTGGAACAGATAATAATGAGATGACCACAACCATAACATGTAATTCCTGTTGTACAACACCTCCCACAAACGATAATTGCTCTGGTAGTACTCCAGTTACCCTAGCTTGCGGAGTTCCGCAAACAGTAACAGGAACTGGAGCATGTTCAACACCGCAATTAGATCCAGAAGTAAAAGACACCTGGGTTTCATTTACAATTCCCCCAGGACAAAGCATGAATATTACGCTTGATCTTTGTGGTTCTGCATCAATTCACAATACCGTGTATAGAAATATATTCACTGATTGTACTTTTGATCCAGGAACATATTATGACAGAACCTCACGCAACTGGAGTGCCTGTGGTGACGGAAATCCTACTTTGTATTGGTCAGGATTATCTCCCGGCACATATTATTATCCTATTTACATAGATGATATAACAGGAGAAACTGATTATACAGTGCATATTTTGGGGACTTGTTGTACTACGGAAAATATCCCGTACACACAAGACTTTGAATCTGCAGTAGTGCCAATAATTCCATCTTGTACTAGCCAACAAAATGTTGGAGAGGGAAATGATTGGATTACATATGATTATCCTGGATCTGGTTTTACAACCATGACACTGGTATATGAATATGACCGATGGGATTCTGCAAACACTTGGTTTTATACACCAGGGCTAAATCTCATAGGAGGAACCTCTTATAGGATAACTTTTAGATATGGTAATGCTGGTGGAGAAGATTGGCCAGAAAAATTGAAAGTTGCATATGGAACGAGAAATATATCAACAGCAATGACAACCACTCTTCTTGATTTCCCTAATATCACTAACGATACTCCATTAAATGCATCGTATGATTTTACTCCAGCAACTACAGGAGTATACTATATAGGATTTAATGCATATTCTGCTGCTGATATGTATGAATTATATGTCGATGATATACTTATTGATATTGCACCTCCACTTCCTATCCAGCTTCTTTCATTTGATGGTAACTGTACCAACGATATCGTAACTCTTACCTGGGCTACGGCCACTGAAGTAAATAATGATTACTTCACCATAGAAAAGAGTACTGATATGAAGAATTGGAAGTTTGTTAAGCAAATCTCTGGCGCTGGAAATAGCAATCAGAGACTTGATTATAACACAACAGATGAAGCAACAGGTGATATGTACTATCGTCTGAAACAGACAGACTTTGACGGAAAATTTGAAATCTTTTCGCCGATATCTGTAAATTGCTCTTCTTCATCCAAATCATATTCTACAGTATCTATTCATCCTAATCCAACTTCTGGAATGTTGTATATACAAACATCCGGAAGCGAAATATCTGGAATTCAGATTTTCGAGGACAATGGAAAAACAATATACACAGGAAAAGAAGCAGCTATCAATATGGCTAATTTCGCTCCTGGTTTATATTATATAAAAATTATTACTACTTCTGGAGATATGTTCTTCAGAAAAATTATCAAAGAATAAAGCTTATAAAGCTAAAGCTTCGGGAATCCCCGAAGCTTTTTTTTGTTGACAAAAAATAGAGAAATATTTTGTATTATAATCTAATC
>CAZWTC010000069.1:0-4015 GCA_964637175.1 uncultured Candidatus Peribacteria bacterium | reverse complement strand
TGACGGATTTTTGGAGATAGATAGGACTTTTTCCAAAGTCCTGCAGCTCGGACCGTATAGGATAGTGATCGTCTATCCTCCGCTCTCTGACGGATTGGAGATGACGATAGTCAAACCCATCATGAAACTGAAGATGGAAGATTACAAATTGGATCCGGAAGTCTTTGATCTTCTGAGGAATAAAGCGAAAGGTATCTTGGTATCCTGATCGCCAGGAAGCGGAAAAACAACCTTCGCTCAAGCGCTAGTGGATGTCTATCACAAAGACAATAATATCATCAAGACCATTGAATCGCCTCGTGACCTGATGGTATCCGATGATGTCGTCCAATATAGCTTCACCTATGGCAGCCATGACGAAGTGAGAGATATCCTCTTGCTTTCCAGACCGGATTATACGGTCTATGATGAAGTGAGGAATACTTCTGACTTTGAATTATATAAGGATCTGAGATTGACAGGAATAGGATTGGTAGGCGTCATCCACGCTACGAGAGCAGTAGACAGCATCCAGAGATTCTTGGGGACGATCGAAATGGGAGTCATCCCGCAAGTGATCGATACCGTCATCTATATAGATAAATGAGTGATCCAAGAAATCTATAATCTCCAGCTTACCGTCAAAGTGCCTGAAGGCATGGAATCCGAAGATCTCGCAAGACCGGTGATCGTGGTAACCAGTTTCCTCACCAAACAGGTGGAATATGAAATCTATACCTTCGGAGAGCAGATAGTCGTCATGCCGCTTACCGGCGACAAGAATGGCGATGGCAAACTGCAGAGCAAAGGGAAATCAGCATTGTCCGAATATGCGAAACATACGATCACGCAGAAACTCCAGCAGCTCTTGCCTTGTGATTTCTTGCTCAAGATCAAATGATCCTCCAATCTCGATCTCTATGTCCCTGAAATATCCAAGGGACGCGTCATCGGAAAATCCGGAGCGAACATCAATGATCTGGAAAAGAACATGTGATTGAAAATCAATCTCAAAAGCTTTGATGATCTGCCCTTGGTAGACGTAAAAACACAGATACATACCCCTAAAAAAAATTCCATAACTGAAATTCTCTTCCCCGCGGAATTTGCTGATCAAAGCATCTGTTTCCTTATCGGGGACGAAATCGCTTATTTCACCGCTGATGCCCGCGGAATGGTCACCATCAAAAACAAAGAGCTCGTGAAAACGCTCGGCAGAAAATGATTCGTCATCGTAGATACCAATAAACTATAATTTTAAATTTTGAATTTTAAATTTACAATTTTAATAGGTTTCCAAATTTAAAATTTCACATTGCGACCGAAATAGTCATGGAATGATAAATTTCAAATTAGTTCTTTTAATCATTTAGATATACACTCATGAACAACTTCCATTTCGCAAAAATCATCGCTGGCGTAGGCCCTACGCTTGCCAAAGAGACCGTGCTTTCCAAAGTCATCAACATGGTCGATATTTTCAGGATTTCCTTGTCGGGCGGATTCGATGACAATAACAAAAAATATATCGACACCATCATGAAGCTGGACAACAGCAAGACCATCATGATGGAAACCAGAGGCTCTGATATCAGAGTGAAGAATGTGATGGATATCAAGGTCAAAGCGAGGCAGACGATAGAGATCGAATACAGCGAATATGCGCAGGAACATGACAAAAGGATTTTCGTAGATGCACCGTTTCTCCATGAATTGAAGACCGGACAAGTGATCAAGTTCCAGCAAAGCGGCGTCGTGATCAAAATCAAATCCATGAAAGATAATGTGATCATGTGCGAAGTGGTCGAATGATGATGGATCATCCAGTTTGATAGGGTGTTTTTCCATAATTATGATCTCGATCTGCCATTCCTGGGCGAGAGAGACAAACATGATATCCTGCGAGGATTGGAATACGGCATCCATGTCATGGCGCCTTCTATGGTAAAGACAAGAGATGATATCGTTGAATTGAAACAGTTCTTGTCTACTAAAAATGCCGGCAATATGAAAGTGCTCGCAAAGATCGAAACTGCTGAAGCATTGGAAAATATAGATGATATCTTGGACATTTCAGATGGATTGATCTTCGTCTTTGAAAAGATAGAGAAAGCGATGAAAGCCTTGAAGCTCAATGAGGAGATGGTAATAAAAAAATGTAAGACGCTCGGAAAACCGGCGATCGTGACCTTTGTCGGCAAATTCGAAAAGAATAAATATCAGTTGATCAATGAAACATGGCTCAAAAAATTCTCTGCTATGGCAGCAGATGCATATATGCTCGATACCCTGCTGAGAGAGGACGATCCGCTCACTATGATCACCCAGCTTTCTGACACCTTGGACAAATTGGAATTGAAAATCGCGCCGCAGGAATTGACGCGTTTCTACGCCAACAATGAATTCATGGTCAGGGATTATATCATCTACAATGCGCACAGAGCTACGCAGGAAGTCGATGTCAGAGCCATGGTATTGTATACGGAAAACGGCTATTCGGCAGGCAGGCTTTCCAGTCTGAAACCGAGAGTGCCTATCATCGCATTCACCAAAAATGATGAAAACTATAGATATCTCAATATGCTCCGATGAGTGAGAGGATACAAGATTTCACAATCATTCAGTTACGAGAATCTCAAAAGGATCGGAAAAGAGATGATCAGGATCATCTTCAAAGGCAATATCTCTCTCGACGACAAGATCATCATCGTGCAGGCCAATGAAGCAAGCACTGACGAAAAGACAGGCATGATCAACGGTTTGGAATTATATAAATTCAAAAATATCTAATATAAGACGGGATGCTCTCACGGACACCCTTCATTACCAAAGGAAATCTGCTCTTCACGAGCGGATTTTTTTGTCCGATGCCAGCCGACGAGCCTGTTTGCGGCAGGGCGACAAAATACCCTCCTGCACAGCAAAAACAACAAACCTACATATAACCTTAAATCTCCTAGAGCTTTTTTTGCCCATCACAAAAAGATCATCAGAATCTGTGCTTCACATAAAGATTTTTCCCACAATTTTTTTTAACGAATTTTCTGTTGCAATGATGTGGTGATACTATATATAGTGGCTACGTTTTTCCGTACACCACAACATATTGTGTATTTCATACACTTTCAAGAAATTGTAAATAACAAACTGAATATAATTAAAAATTAATAATGAATAATTAATAATGTCGGAAAATATTATTTATATAAAAAAATATACCAACATTATTCATTTTTCATTGTTCATTATTCATTAGGTTATATTACTACAAAGTTTTTTAGACATTTAAGCTGTTTAGAGTATGGCTATCTACAAAGTAAGAAAAAGGAATTGAGCGATCATCGACTTTGATATCAGCAGAATAGAACAAGCGATCAAAAAAGCGATAGAAGCAGTCTGAGGGACAGATTTCAAAGAAGTGCCTACGCTTGCAAAGAAAGTGAGCAAGGAAGTAGAAAAAAAAGTCGGAAAAGAAATTCCTAACATAGAAGCCATCCAAGATACCATAGAGCAAATCTTGGTGAAAGAAGGACATGATACGGTAGCCAAAGCATTCATCATCTACAGACAAAAGAGAGCTGAATCCAGAGCCCAAGAAAAAGTGGTCATCGAAGTAGGCAAAACCATGGATGAATATCTCGAACAAAGCGACCGGAGAGTGAATGAAAACGCCAATCAAGGATTTTCTTTGGGATGACTCATCCTCAATGGATTCGGAAAATTGACAGCGAACTACCGGCTTTCCCATGTCTATCCTACGGAAGTAGGGAACGCGCACAGGAACGGAGACTATCATATCCATGATTTATGATTCTTTGCAGGATATTGTGCCGGACGAAGCCTCAGGCAGCTTTTGGAAGAAGGATTCAATGGATTGGATAACAGAGTGCAATCAGCTCCGCCAAAGAATCTCCAATCAGCAGTCAATCAGATGATCAATTTTTTCTGAACCCTGCAGAACGAACGAGCTGGTGCACAAGCATTCTCCTCTTTCGATACCTATTTAGCTCCTTTCATACATAAATATAAGACAGAA
>CAZWTC010000068.1:402-4079 GCA_964637175.1 uncultured Candidatus Peribacteria bacterium | reverse complement strand
CCAAAAAATTATTCTGGAGCGATGATTTTGCAGCATCAGCTAAAACGAGATGTCACTTTCAAAATTTAGTATAATAGAATCCGTTAGGACACGTATCTTTTGATTGTTGAAGAGCAGGCATAAGATATGTTTGAAAAAAATAAACGCAGAAGCATATATCTACCAAAATACTATATTTATTTAATACGAGAAGTCAAGAACACTTCTCCAAGCTTTATGATTGAAAATTTAGGATAAATAACTACACTGCTTCATACCAAGTGAATAGTGTATAGTGAATAGTTTATAGTGCATAATATTGGAAATAAACTATCAATTATAAACTATCAATTATAAATTATTTTTTACTCATTAGTTGATTTAGTAATGTCTCTCGCAAACAAATATCGTCCGCAGACTTTTGATGCCATCATAGGACAACATCATATCACAGAAATACTCAAAGCACAGATGAGCACGCACAAGCAGATGCATCACAATTATCTCTTGTTTGGACCGAGAGGAACAGGGAAAACCACTGCTGCCAGGATTTTGGCGAAAGCGATCAACTGCTTGGATCCGCACGATGGCAATCCGTGCAACAAATGTTTCAACTGTCAGACCATCAACGAAGGCAAGACCTTGGATTATGTAGAGATCGATGCTGCTTCGCATACCGGAGTAGACAATATCAGAGAAGAGATTCTGGACAAAGCGGCGTATCCGCCGGCAAATCTCAAGAAGAAGATCTACGTGATAGATGAAGTCCACATGCTGAGCAAAGGAGCATTCAACGCGCTGTTGAAGACCATAGAAGAACCGAGGGACAATGTCTGCTTCATCCTCGCGACGACAGAGATCCAGAAAGTCCCTGAGACGATCATTTCACGTTGCCAGGTATTCAATTTCAAGAAAGTGGACAAAAAAGAGATAGGCAAACGGCTCAAGACGATTGTCGAGCAAGAACAGCTCACCGCAACCGATGAAGCGATAGAATTGATCGCCAAGATTTCGGAATGATGCGTACGTGACGCCGTGAAATATATGGACCAAGTGAGCGTTCTCGGAAACATCGACGAACAGCACATCACGAAATTCCTCGGTGTCGCTTCAGAGACATTGATCAAGGATTTTCTCAATCTGATCCAATTGGGCGATGCGAAAACCATTTTTGAAAAAGTGGACGACATCCACAATCAAGGTATCGACCTCAACAATTTTGCTAAACAGACCTTGATGTATATCGATCAGATATTCCTTGATGATATAAATTTTTCCACCAATATATCTGAAACATTCACGGATATCATCGGAAACATCAGACATTATCCTTATCCTGCGATCGTCTACAAGGTCGCGATAAACAAACACCTAACAAGAAATTTAGACGCAACAGAAAAAAAATGATAGATATAGAAAACAACGAAGCTCCTCTTTTGTCCTCCTTTGTAAAGGAGGAGAACCACGAAGTGGGGGAGGATTTAGATTTCGAAAAAATACTCGCTCAGCTGCTAGAAAAAATCGACAAACCATCCATCAAAAATTCACTCAAAGACTCGCTTATGATAAACAAAATCACCAGCGATACCGTTTACTTCATCACTATCAGCAAAGTTGCGCAGCTCATTTTCAGCAACAAGGAAAACATGAGGTATATCGAAGATAAGCTCAGTGAAGTCATGGGAAAACGCATGATCATCTCCGTGACATTCGAAAACAAAGAAAGCTATTTCATCAGAAAACTAGAAAACACATAAACATCGTTTTATCGTTTAGTCGTTGTATCGTTCATGCTTCAGCTTGATCATCTGTATACACATCGAGAAAGACTCCAGAAGCACTATGGAGACCAATCGCTTTTTGCTATTCATGGAGCGGGCTGCACACAAAAGCCGGATATCTGTTTCGTTTTTATGAATCCTACCGGCAAGAATATCTCTGCGGTCTGAGAATGGAAGTGAATCCGTGCTCCGTGGCTGGGCACGAAGAATGTCCGGAAAATATTTTTTGCCTGCAAGATCATCAGCAAAACCACCTTTGAACAGATCCAAAAGATGAAGAGTGATGAACGGACAGAATCATTCTGCCAAAAACTATATGAAGAGATAGCAGCCAAAAAGGTCTATATCACCAACCTCGCAAAATGCACACAGGCAGACGCGAGACCGCTGCCAGACAAAGTCTTCAAAGAATATCTAGCGCTCACGCTGGAAGAAATAGCGACGATACAACCTAGACATATCATCACGCTGGGCAATCAAGTCAGTTCGATCATATTGGGCAAAGCAATCAAAGTCTCCGAGTACAAAAAAAATGAGCACGAAATGCTCACGATAGGGAAAAAAGAATATAAGGTGTATCCAGTATTCTACCCGGTCTGACAGGGCATGAGAAATATGCCGCTCGCCATAGAAAGAATACATGCGATACAGCAATCTTAGTGCTCTTCCACATCAATCTCTTTATCTGCACGGTACAGTAGCAAATCTTCTAATCTTTTATAATGGCTATTTTCACAATTCTTGTCATATTTTTTTTCGTAGACTTCTTTTATCTCTCTAGGTAAAAGCGCCCGAAAGAGAGAGACCGTGAGCTGTCTTTTGAACTCTCACAATTCGAGGACGATAAGGCTCTTCTTATCAAGAGAAGGATTTTCTACATCTTTTACGGTGATTACGATATTTTTTATATGATCAAAGTCTTTGAAAAATTTTTTGATATATTCAGGAGGCGTAGAATTCAAGAGCTTTCTCATGCGGATCTGTCCGAAAATCTTTGAAGAAAAATCCACATCATATCTCGGATGAAGCAGAGCTGTCGTAATCTGTCCTGAAGCTGATTGTTTATGGCGTTGGATTTTTTCATTGATTGAAAGATGATCCACTCAAAGATGTGAATCCAAAACGCCCTTTCTCCATTCTCACTTTTTTCCCATACTCGAAAAAACAGTACATAAAGACTTATATAGTATAGATATATTATATAAAAAGTCAATACAACTATTTCAGGTGCGCCTTGACTATCCTGATATTGAAATGAAAGGTTTTCACCTCTTCAAAAACAAAATGATCACCGAATTCCTGACGCAAAATATCTACCTGCCACGTCATCATCTCCAAAAACATAGTAACAGGTTTCAAGTTGCAGGTTTCAGGCTCATGATGTATTTCTCCCTGCTTCATGCTTTCCACTTCATGCTTTTCGCTTCATGCTTCATGCGTCATGCTAATTATCTGCTTCAGCATGATCCTATAGTAATCCAATCCGTCTTCACCTCAGACAAAAGCAGGTTTTGGTTCCCGTTTTTTGACATTATCTCAGGAATTCTGCTCAAACGCCTCTTCAGGTATATACGGCAGATTAGCCACAAGCACAATAGTGCTGTCCTCCTTTATAAAGGAGGGGGTACCCTTTAGGGTGGAGGATTTGTTAAGCAAAAAATCCAGCAGATCCGCTTGCAAAAATTGTACCTTCAATTCTGCATTCTGCATTCTACATTCATAATTCTGTTTAGCGACTTCCAATGCATCAGCGAAATAATCCGTAAATATCGCTTCAGCGAAATAGCCAGGATTCTGCAACAAAACTGAAATTCCCAATACTCCGCATCCGGTCCCTATATCCAACAGTACATTATCATTTTGCTTCATGCCTCATGCTTCATGCTTCCCGCTGATATATTCCGTCACCGCAGTTAT
>CAZWTC010000068.1:0-392 GCA_964637175.1 uncultured Candidatus Peribacteria bacterium | reverse complement strand
TCCGTTTCAGGCCTAGGGATGAGCGTCGCTTCATTGACCAGAAACTCTTTCCCAAAAAAATCCACATGCCCCAAGACATATTCCAAAGGTTTCTTATCTTCCACATAAGCCTTGTAAGCGACAAGCACTTTTTGTATAAACTCATCAGAAAGCTCTTTGTCTATACTTGTCCACAACTCTTCCCTAGAACAGCTGAGATAAAGGCATAAAAGCTTCTGAAGCACAAACTTTTCCTTCAAATCAGCACGTCACAATAATTCTCAAAGTTTCATACATATATTTATCATAATAAAAATAGCGAATATGAAGAGCAAATTTTCTAAAACAAAAACAGTCCATCATATACTGCCAGAATTCCACAAATTGCTTTTAGAGATTGAAAAACAACCGCT
>CAZWTC010000067.1:0-4147 GCA_964637175.1 uncultured Candidatus Peribacteria bacterium | reverse complement strand
CGTTAGATGTTACCTTTTTTTTGGTGTCAGGACTTTCCTCCCGCCTAGGCGGGCCATACAATATTTGGACCAGCTCCTTTTAATGAATTCTTCCAAAACTTCAACAGAAAATAGACATAGACAAAGATTGAAAATCGAATAACAATGGGTATATTCTAGATAGATTTATCCCTCACATCTTCCTATGAAACAGAAAATAGGAGTATTTATCGGTCGTTTCCAGCCGGTTCATCTCGGACACATTGATGCGCTCAACCAAGCGAGGCAATATTGAATAACTGAATTTCTGATCGGCGTCTGATCTTCCGACAAAGAACATACCGCAGAAAATCCATTCACCTACGAAGAAAGGAAAACGATGATCACCAAACTTTTGAAATCATTAGGCATACACTTCACTATCTATCCTCTGCCTGACATGGAATCTGATGAAGACCGGAAAAACTACATCATCAAGAACTTGCCGAAATTTGACGTGATAATCAGCGGCAATCCACGGACCAGCAGCATCTTCAAAAAAACGAAATATCCGCTGTGCACCATCAAAATCACTAAAGATATCAAATCCACTGCTATCAGGCATATGCTGCAGATACACGATGACGAAGGATTGAAGGCAATAGTGCCGCATCAGATCATCACCTATCTCCAAAGCATCAAAGCCGACAAAAGGCTAGCAAAATATTATCATGATGAACATAGATGACCAAGCATAGCTGTCGATTGAATTCTGATCAACAAAGACAAAAAGATGGTCATCATCCAGAGAAAATATCCGCCGCTCGGCTATGCGTTACCGGGAGGATTCATTGAATACGGAGAGACCGCTGAACAAGCATTGATCAGAGAGATGAAAGAAGAAGTCGGCGTACAGGTGAAGATAAGGAAACTCGCAGGAGTAATGAGCGATCCAAAAAGAGATCCTCGTGAACATATCATCTCCATCGTCTACATCGCAGATATCGTTTCCGGAAAACCAAAAGCGTGAGATGATGCGAAATCAGTGAAAATCATGGACATAGATGATGCGAAAAAGCTCAAAATGGTGGCTGGACATGACGCATTCTTACAGACAATCATCGTATAAAAAATAAAAATGCATTTTCTCTTGATTATGAAATATATTTCACTATAAAATTGAACGACATCGTTTGAACATTTTGTCGTTTTATCGTTTCGTCATTTTAGTATGGCAAGAACAAAAAAAGAAAGACGTATCAAATGCACGCCGGTCTGCTATCTCTTCGGTCCCCTGCTCAGCAAATGAAGCAAAGAGATCATAGAATTAGGACTCGACGAATATGAAGCGATCAGACTTTCTGATCATGAACAATTAGCAATGATCCAGGCAGCGAAAAAGATGAAAATCTCTGCACCGACCTTTTGCAGGATACTCAAAAGCGCTCACAAAAAAATAGCTGACGCACTGATGAACAACAAAAACATAAAAGTCTGCACAGAAAAATGCGAATAAGGATTTATGTAATAACTTTGCACTAAGATGTATTTAGATAGGAATGGCATAGCCTTCAGACAAAATGAAAAATGGCTATTGCATAATGATAGAATAACCGTTTATCGCCCATGAAATAGGTTGTTCCCCAATGAAAAAGGATGGAAGATATGAGAGGTCGTAAAAACGAGAGTCATAAAAACGCCTTGAAGCAGCAAAGATTGAATCTATCCTATATTCGCTCCAGAAGCGTGATTAGTCAAAATAACCGACATACAGCTCATAAAAGATGCTGATCTGAAAGATACGCCGGAAATCCTCGAACACGTAAAATCAATATATACCCACATACAAGATTTTAGCTTATTAACAAAAGTAGACATGGAAAAATTAGACAACTCACATCTTATCGACAATTCTGCAGAGATCAAAAAAATGTACGAAGATGGGATAATCACTTCTGCATCTTTGCCAGAAAACAATATCAAAGACATAGAAGAATTGCTCAAAGCAGATAATTTTTCTTTAAGCTTTATAAACCATGATTATGCTGGTATAACGCCGAAAATGCGGAATTTCATCGCACAAGAATACGGACTGAATATCAAAACGAGCATGGTTGTGATCAAGACGGAGAATCTAGCAAAAATATTTGAAGTGCTTAGAGCCAACAACAAATATATCTGATGATGATTAGGGGTTTGATTCAAAGACTTTGGTCGGGAATTGCTTCGCGACAAAAAAAATTATTTTATAGATCCTGTAGCTGATGCTATGCAATCTACAAATTTCGTAGCACATTTTGGAGATGAAATACATGGATACAATTCTGACGCTGCATGATATTGCGAGAGTCTGACAGACAAATTCAAGGAAATATGAGAAGATATATCAGGAAAAACGATTGTCATGCTCGGTGCATGAGGGACAGCGAGATGAATAGCCTTGGAATTAGTCCACAGAGAAATAAATAAATTGATTATCATCAATAGGACACTTGCCAAAGCGCAGTTTATCGCTGACAATCTCAATCTTATCAAACCAGGCGTAGCGATAGCGGCAGATGAACAATATATCTTTTCCCTCCAAGAGCACATAGATGCCATCATCAATCTAACGACAAAATGAGCCGATTGAGATCTTGAAAAGTTTTCTTGACTTGCTCCATCTACTTGATCAGTAGAAGATAATCTGAACATGAGCAGACAGCTATTAACGAAATTTTCACAAGAGAATCCAAAACTTATAGTAAGCGATATCAATCTGACCAAAACAGGAACCACTCCCTTGCTTGATAGTGCAAAACAAGCATGATTGCCGACACTTGATGGTAAAGGCATGGTAGTCTATCAATGAGTAGACGCAATATGGACAGTTTTTGGCGACAAAATAATCCAAAAATGATGAAGCAAAGAAGAAGTCAGACAAAAACTCATAGATAAAATCCTAAAAGGAGGAAAATAAATTTCTCATTAAAAAAATACCCTCAAATGAGGGTATGAATCACTTCGATCTTATTATGCAAATAATCAAAATGATATGCACAACAACCGCACGTAATGGATAAATAAGCGACCAATAATCGCTATATTCTACCAAGACAGCAGATAAAGCAGACAATGAAGCTACAAGATTTAAAACCCAAGGTCCCAAAGGTTCTTTACCTTTTCCTTGCATAATACCTATAATCAAAGGAATATAAGGTATAGTAGTTATTATCTGCATTATCACATAAATGTCTTTTACGTCGAAAAATAGAATAAGACATATGATTGAGACTATTGCAAGTACTATAATCCATATATCCCTCGGCAAAAATAAATATGTTTTTGACCGTATAGCAGCAAAAAAAATGATAAAGTTGGCAAACACTACAGCAATAAGAAACAAAGATTTGAATAGATCTTGCACTATGATACCATAGGTCGCACAATTAGCGATTGCAGTTAATACCCAAAAACCAAGAACAACTATATTTGGATTGTTTTTTTTGTTTTTTGTCTCTTTTCTATACCATATCAAATTATCAAAAACAAAAAAAGCTGACATTATAGAAAAAATTTCTTTCATATATTTTTATTTATGTTTTTCAACAAACATATACATATCTATCTTTTAATAGCAAGTACAAGCGATATATGAAAAATAAAGATTGATATAAACCCGATTAGCTTGACTTTTAATAGAAAATAATTATAAACTTAAAAGTTAAAAAAAACAAATACTAAAAAGGAGAGACACTCCAAAATAACAGTCATAAAATATGCAAAACATTATTTTAATCATCTTATTGATGATAGCAGGATTTATTTTTTCTTTCGGTTTTGGATATATTGCTGGCCGATTGATGTGGGCTGGAATTGTAATAGCAATTATATTGGTTGCCCTTCTTATCGTACTGACAACTTTCTTGGATATAGATTATGGTATTACTACCAAGGATACATTATTATTTATTTTAGGTGGTATTGGAGGATCAGTAGGTTTTTCGCTTGGATATTCACAAGGCAAAAAGCATAAAGAACGTTTAGAACAACAAAAAAAATGCTAAAAACAACAAAACTATTTTCATGAACTTATTTTTTGGCTGGATATTCCAGCCTTTTTTTATTGTTAAAAAATCATGGGCTAATATAGCTTGATAACCAAACGCTATCAGACTATATTTATATTACATTCTATTTATAAAATATA
>CAZWTC010000066.1:0-4372 GCA_964637175.1 uncultured Candidatus Peribacteria bacterium | reverse complement strand
TTTTACACGATAATTTGATCGAATCATGGATTTGAACAAAGTAATGATTATCTGAAGAGCTACCAACAACTTGCAGGTGAAAACCATCGAAAGTAGCTGAACTTCTGTAGTGAATTTCACTGTTGCAACCAACAGAAAATTCAAAAACAAAGAAGGGAATGTGCTTGAAGATGCAGAGTACCACAGATGTGTAGCCTATGGAAAAGGCGCTGAGGTGTTGGCAAAGTATTTGAACAAAGGAAAGAGGATTTACATCGAAGGAAGGTTGAGGACAAGAAAACGACAAGACAGTGAAGGAAAAGACAAATTCTCTACTGAAATTATCGTTGACAACTTCATTTTCTTGGATCCAAAAGGACAAGGAGGAGATGATGACCATGTATTGGATGTCGCTGATCCTGTAATTCCAGAAGACGAAGAAGTACCATTCTAGATGAGTACATGATCAAACGTTGAAACAACTAAACGACTAAAATTATATGTCGATACTTATGTATGCAGACAAAAAATATCATTGTTGTGTACTTGTAATCCTTTTATACATTAGATGCTGAACATAATGACGTTTAAAATGAAAATGAGATATTTTCTCTTGGATCTCTTTGATATGGTATCATTTTTGATATTTGTATGAGGAATCGTGCTCTTCATAAGATTTTTCGTCGCTAATCCGTATACGGTGGTAGGATCAAGCATGGCTCCTACATTTGAAGAGAATGATTTTATCATCGTGGACAAGATCACCCAAAGATTCAGCCAGCTTCAAAGAGGTGATGTCATCGTTTTCGTGCCTCCTGGCAAAACTATCCCGTATATCAAAAGGATCATCGGGCTTCCTGGAGAAACAGTCAAAATCACTCATGGCAGTGTAGAGATCTGCAAAACAGAGAATAATATAGAGCAATGCAATACTTTACCAGAAAGCTATTTGACGTGATCATTGAAGACAGAAGCAAGATGCGGCATAGATGAATTCAAGATCGACACCGGATGATTTTTTGTGATGGGAGATAATAGATGATTTTCTACTGATTCCCGTTGCTGTTTCGGATTGAACTGCTATGAAGGTTCGAGCTATGAAGTTCCATTCGACAATATCATCGGTAAAGTGTATTTGAGGTTCTTTCCTCGTTTTCAAGGTTTCTAATACATATTTTTACTTCTCTTCTTAGTGTGCGCGTATGAAAATCTTTTCAAATTTTGACACTAAGTTAAGACAAAAGACATTTGAAGAATATCAAGATAATTATGGTGTTGAAAATGTTCTCTGTTTCTGAAGAAGCAGATTATATGAACTCTATAAAGTTATTTTCCCGCTTTTGGCTCTGATGGCAATCACTGCTTTGGGGCTTTTGTTTTTTTATAGACGATTGGGCGGCGATTATTTTAATTACATTATCATCGCTATTGTTATCATAGATATGGTGTTCCTTTTCCCTGTCATCGGAAAGTATATTGATTATAAGATGGACTTTATTATCGTGATACCAAATTCTATCATGATGTTTGAACAATGATGACTGTTCAAGAGGAATGAAATAACTATCAGCGCTTTAAGCATCAAAAGCATATCCATCAAAAAATCATGATTGCTGTATAGTATTTTTGATAACGGCGATATCATCATTTTGACAGAATGAGATACAGAACATAATGGAGAAATCCAGCTTCACCGGGTTCCTAAGCCGGAGAAGAAAAGGAATCAGATAGTGAAAGTCATCGGCATTGATGTCGAAGCCAATCAAAACCCTAAAATATAATGAAAAATTAATAATTAATAATGAATGATGATGGAAAATATTTATTGATAAAAAATCCCGACACTCTTTATTCTTCATTACTCATTAAAAAATTTATATCATAAATTCTCTCTCATGAAATCAGTCCAAGAAACGCCCCGTATCCCTTATGATATCTATGAATCTCCGCAGGAGATCGTCATCCTCTTGCCCTTAGGCGGTGTCAAAAAGGAAACCCTTAAACTCGCTATCAAAGAATATAGATTGGTGATTTCCGGAGAAAGGATCAAACCGAAAGTGAAAGATAATCTGATTCCCCTCAAAGAAGAATGCTACCGATGACCGATAGACCAAATCATCGATCTTCCTCCTCAAGTCTATTTCGATAAGATCCATAGCAAACTCACTCCTGACAATACCTTGCAAATCATCGTACCAAAAGCCTTGATACCAGAAAAAATTTCTCTTGAAGTAGAGTACGATAAATAAATGCAGAATTTAAAATTCATAATTCAGAAATGGGACTTCTGTTAGTCCTTTTTTTGTATATTAGAACTTAAGTATCCAGTAAGGATTCCTCGTGAGATGAAGAAGAGGTAGTTGATCATGCTATCTTCGAAAACATGCAGAAACATGCCCATGATCAATAAGCATATCCGTCAGATATTGAGTCATGTCCGGATGAGATAGATAGATTTTGTATGCCCGTCATTGCTGAAATCCTTGAAGCGCTGCTGAATCTTTCTTGCTATTCGGGTGATCTGTATGATGAGGAATGCCCGCAAAAGGAATCCTATGGTACCGATATCTATCATGAGCTGGATGTAATAGTTTTCCGGCAGAATGGTCCCATTGTAATTTATTGCTGGTCATGAAGTCCCTAATCCGTAACCGCTCGGTTGCTGGATGACATATTGGATACTGCCGAATTTCGCTTTTATATGCCCTAAAGTGGATGCTCATTTCAGTGCGCTGAGTCAGATTAATCATGCCAGAAGCACTATCCCTATTCATCAAGAAAGCTTTTTGTGCTTTCTGACTCGCTGGATATTCAGTATCGCTAAGCCGACTATTCATCCTATGAATGCCGTCCTGGAAAGCGTCAGCACTATAGCCAAAATCCGCAATAGGATGATGGAAATATTGATGATAGCTTTTTTGTTTGCAGTGAATATCTTTTTTATGCTTTCGAATTTTTGATTGAAGAGTATCACCACCACTGGTAAAAATGCTATCAAAAAATATCCGTAGTTATTAGGTCATGAAAAAATCCCTTGCCGTCTCGGCGTGCCTTGGTATCCGGTCAGATAGTAGATCGGCGGTTTCACGCCGAATTTGAAATCATTGAATGGTCCATATCCGATGTGGAGGAAAAGATCCGGTCGTATGAATTTCAATCCTTGTCGGAGGAATCAAATTAGAAGTGTTGTAATCAGTAAGTATTTTAAAAATTTTAAGAAATGTTGCAGGTTGCAGGTTGCAGGTTGCAGGTTGGAATCTTTTTTGTTCCAAAGATAGCCGATGAAAGTCGAGGATAAAAAGATGAAGAGATAGAGGAGTCCGTATTTGATCCCTACGAAAATATCATATCGTGATTTATCTTTGAGGAGCGATATACCGACTCCGAACATGAGTATTCCGATGAAGGTGATCCGCGGTCGTTTTCGTGTTTTGAGGTATGCTGTCAGTGTTCTGAAATTTACTAAAAGTATGACAACGAAAAAAATCAGCCGGATCGCATCTCTTGCAAGCGCTGGTAGCTGCGGATATGCTCATCCTAACACTCCATATCAGATGATAGTAACGAAAAGGTGATACATCACTACGAATATCAGAAACGGTTTCAAAAATCTTATCATCTAGATAGCTAATGATAAATATGCTGAAAATATATTTGTTCGTTCGACAAAAACAAGTTGAAAATTAGCGTAAAGCATAAAGCATGAAGCTCAAAGCCTAATATCAAAAATAAGTTGAAAGATGCAAGATAAAAGATACAAGATAGCTATGAAACTCAGTGTCGTAATCCCGACGAGGGGAGATCAGAATATGCAGAATATCAGCGAATGCCTGCAAAGGCAGACATTCAAAGATTTTGAAGTCATTTTCATCATAGATAAAATGCTGGAAGCATGAAGCGTGATGCATGATACATGAAATATCCATTATATCACCAACTTGAATTCATCATTTCGCACTCAGCGTGATGCCAAAGAGCCTATGATCGGTTGAAATGCGAGCACGCTTAGAAATTACTGAATCAAGACCGCCATAGGTGAATTTATCTTGCTTATGGACGATGATGAACGGTTCGAAGATGATTATCTAGAGAAAAACATTCGTCTCTGGGAAAAATATAGGCATAGCATAAAAAAAGACTTTGTTCTGACTCCTACCTTGATGTATAGAAAAACTGGACGTGTTCAGAATCAGGGATTCACATATTTTGACTTTCGATTGAGCAGACCGATTCCTCAGGTATTGTGAGACAAAGAATGGGACTATGTCCAGATGTATTCATGAAATTCGCTCTTGGCTCCAGCTCATATATTCAAAGAAATATTGTTCGATGAACATCTGGATTTTGTCTATGAAGACTTGGATTTTTCTTATAGGATCCATCGTGCTTGATA
>CAZWTC010000065.1:0-4578 GCA_964637175.1 uncultured Candidatus Peribacteria bacterium | reverse complement strand
AGTTTCCAGAAGTTTTGATGATATTTTTTGGTAAGATAATGAGCGATTCCCAAAAAGACAAAGAAGGAAATAATGATGCCTATTCCCGTCATATAAAATTTAGATCACCGCAAGATGAGATAGGGATACATACATAAGCTTAAAAGCTAAAAAGCCAATTCAGCGTATCAACTTCAATTTCCAATATTCAATTTCTAATTTCTAAACAAAATCTAAGGTCTAAGTTCTAAGGTCTAATAGTCTATCTAAGGAATTCAATGATCTTAGTCTCTCTGATACCGGTGACTCTGATGATACCAGGGTAATCAAGTTTTTCTTCTATCTTTTCACCGATGGTTTTGAGCAATTTTTCTAGTTCGCTATCTGAGATCTCTTTTGGATTTACATAGACCATGATCTCTCTACCAGCTTGCATGATATGCACTTTATCGATGCCAGGAATTTCATAGATGAGTTTTTCAAGCTCTCCCATCTTTTCGATGAAGAGCTCTTTGGTATTGAACCTTGCACCAGGTCTGGATGCGGATATAGCATCTGCAGCAGCTACGATCCGAGAGATAGGATTATTGATAGGCACATCATAGTGATGGGATTCGGCAGCATTGATGATGACAGGATCCATACCGAGTTTTTTCAATACTTCAGCTCCGATAGCAGAGTGAGATTGTCCGGTAGTCGCCACAATCTTTCCGATATCATGGAAAAGTCCGGCTTTTTTAGCCAAGATAGGATCGAGTCCGAGTTCAGTGGCAATCGCTTCGGAGATTTTAGCTACTTCGATACTATGCGACCGAAGATTTTGTCCATAACTATATCTGAGATAATATTGTCCGATCATTTTCACCAACTCAGGTTTCATCATAGGGATATTTAGCATACCAAGCGCTTCCTTCCCTTTTTCAGCAAGAAGATTCTGAAGGTCGGCGACGACTTCATTGTAGGTCTTTTCGATGTAGAACGGATTGATTCTGCCATCCTTGATCAATTTCTGAAGCATAGTGGAAGCGATATATCTCTTTTCACTATCAAAAGAGGAAACTCTGACCGTCAATGGCGTATCGTCTACGATAAGTTCCACGCCCGTCATTTTTTCGAAGAATCAGATATTTCTTCCTTCTCTTCCGATAAGTTTTCCTTTGATATCCTCGTTCGGCAGATCGATGCTTCTTGTAGTGAACTCATCTACGCTCTCTACTGCCACTCTCGGCAATGCTTGAGCGACGATCTGAGCGGCTTCCTTGTCCGCTTCTTCCTTGGTGATCGTTTTGAGTTTTTCGATGAAAACGACCATGTCTTTCTGATATTCTTTTTCGACATTGGAGAATAATTGCTGTTTAGCTTCTTCCTTGGTCAGTTTTGCGATCTCAGAGATCTTATTGGTCTGCTCTTGGATGATCTTATCCATATCTTTTTGTTTTTCTGTCAATTTCACTTTTTCTTGTTCCAATTTTTCAAGTTTTTCATCCATCTTTTCCTCTCTAGCGAGAAGCCTATTTTGGATGACATCCATCTTTTCTAGTCTTTGTGTTTCGATTTTTTGCGCTTTTTCTTCAGCGAATTCGAGTGTTTTTTCGGCTTTTTTCTTTGCAGCTTCCAACATCTCTTCTTCAATCTCTTTTACTTTCTCCATTCTTTTTTTGAAATCCAATGCTTTTTGTGTCAATGTTCTTTTGTATCCATAGAATCCTCCTGCTCATCAAGCCCCCAGGGCCACGACAATCAAAATAATGCTCAGTATATCCATTGTAATAAAATAATTTATAGTATAAAAGGAGACATAAAAAGCTCCAAAAAGAACTTTTATATCTGTTTCGTCCAAGTTTTTTTTGGACAAAAAAATCAGGTCTGTTTTTGAGTATATCATTTGTTGCTCGACTTTCAACGGAATATATCCTTGCAAAAATCGAAAAAATATGTATGGTTGTAAAAAACAAAATATATGAATAAACATTTATTTAAAGTGCACTTCACAAGAAAACTTCTGAAAGCACAACATGAAAAAAGAGAAATAAGACAAAAACTCATCCAAAATGAAACAGAAAAAAATAAGTTCTTGCAGGAAGAACTGCAAAAAGCCGACAAAAGAGTACTATATTTGTTAGGGATATTGTTTGTTGTGATAGTGCTTGGCATAAGCGCACTCCTAGCTTTTCATTGCAAGCAGATAACACTCTCTGTCATTTTGGCTGCTATTTGCCTTACATTAATTGTACCAATAATCCATATTTGGAATAAAAATCAGAAATCAAAAAAACGTACTCAGCTTTATTAATACAATAAAAAATAAAATCTATGAATACAAAGTTGCAAAAACTCCATACAATAAGAAGGACGCATAAAATAATGCACGAAAACAAAGAAAAGACACAAGAAATAAAGGAAAAGAACAAAAAGAATAAAAAAAGAAGTATATGGATGACCATTTACTTTATCATCGTTATGCTTTCTTTAATATGTACTGTTGTTTGTGTTCGTCATAACAAAATAATAGCATCTGAACTCTTTTCTATCATTCTCATTATTTCAATGATAAAAATGTGCGTTTTAGTGAGAAAAAGCAAGGCAATTACAGAAAAAATGAAAGAACGCATTCAAAAGAAAGAACCATTATTCTGATCATAGTAATTATCCGTGGCTATTTTGGCTGCGGTTTTTTTATTTTCCACGATGTGAAACAGCAATCCGTCAATCTGAATAAGTACGTATTGAGAAAATCTATCAGTTATATATAGTCAGAATATATCTTTTTATATAGCAAGAAGTTATGGACGACAAAGCACAACAATTGAGAGTATTCCTCGTAGATATTGTAAGCAAAGATATCAAGCCGGAACTTTTGGATGATAGGATGAACGAATTGGAAAGTTTGGTCCAGACCTATGGCGGTTTGGTCGTTTTGAAAAAATTCCAAAAAAAGGATCAACCGGATTATCAGACCTATATCGGCAAGGGGAAGCTGGAAGAAATCATGGCGGATATGCAGAGATTGAACGCGAATTTGCTCATCATCGGAAATGTCCTCAAGCCATCGCAAATCTATCATATCAACGAATTGCTCCGCCCGATGTGAGCCAAAGTCCGAGATAGGGTGGATTTGATTTTGAAGATTTTCGATAAGCACGCGACCAGCATGGAATCCAGATTACAGGTAGAATTAGCAGCAATCAGACATATGGGACCGAGGATTTTCGGTATGGGAATGGAAATGAGCAGACAAGGAGGATGAGGAAGCGGGGCGATGAGAGGGCTTGGAGAAACCAATACCGAAGTCATGAAAAGGCACCTCAAAGAAAAGATCATCAAGATAGAGAAACACCTCAAAGAATACGAAAAGATGAGGAAGCTTCATAGGGATTCCAGAATCAGAAAAGGCATGCCGACAGTCGGCATCGTCGGATATACCAATACGGGAAAGTCTTCGTTGCTGAATGCTATGACCAAAAAATGAATCTTGGCTGAAAATAAACTCTTTGCAACCCTAGGGACTCATGTAGGGAATCTCTACATAATGAAAAATCCTGAGACTGGCGAAGGAAAAGAAATCCTGCTCAACGACACCATCGGGTTCATCCGCGATTTGCCTCCCAAACTTATCAAATCGTTTTCATCTACGCTTGAAGATAGCATCGAATCTGACCTGCTTCTTCACGTAATCGACGCTTCCGATCCGTTCATCGACGAAAGAATCTCTATTGTAAATAGCATTCTCGACGAAATCTGAGCTAAGCAGAAAAGGATCATGGTCTTCAACAAGATCGATCTCCTCGATAAAATGCAATTAGTAGAATTAAAAAAACACTTCCCAGACAAGGGAAATGTTCGAATTTCGGTAAAAGATGCAGTAAACTTAGAAGCCATCAAAAAAGCGATTATAGAGAATTTATAAACCTATTTTTTCAACGTTTCCAGATATTCTTCAACTTCCTGCAAGACTTGATCAAATGATTTATCCGTGGTATCTATGATTTTGGTATAGTGAGCAACATCAGTGAAATCGACACCGTATAAACTCAAAAGCCTTTGCTTGAGTTTAGCCATCCTATCTTGATTAGCTTCCAAGGCTTCTTGGACGCTAGCATATTTGGGTTCTTGTTTTCCTCTGTCTGCCAAAAAGACTCTTTGAGCTCATTGCTCAGGAGAAACATCCAATCGGATTGATATGATATCGGGAAGAAGATGAAATCACATCCTTCGGGATACGATAATATCTCCAGAACAGCTTTCCACAATATGTTGCAAATGTTTATCCATTTCGACATCTTCTTTTGGATTAGCCTCGACTAAGGTATCATATTCTGCTATGGTCAATCACTTTTCTATAGCTCTTTCCCTAAAAAGCTGACCAAGATCAGCGGTTTGCATTCAATATTTTTTGACTATTTCGTTGACGATCGATGACTTTCATGATCCAGCCGGTCACGAAACAGATATTTTTAATGACATAACAATTTTTTTATAAGTAAATACCAACATTTTTCCCAGCTATGCTGGACTTCGCATTATTCATTTTTCATTATTAATTTTTCATTATTCATTATTCATTATTCATTATTCATTATTCATTATTCATTATTCATT
>CAZWTC010000064.1:0-4625 GCA_964637175.1 uncultured Candidatus Peribacteria bacterium | reverse complement strand
AGGCACCTGCCGGATTCGAACCGGCGAACCAAGGTTTTGCAGACCCGTCTATTGGACCACTCTAGCAAGGTGCCATTTTGGTCGTGCTGCATGTATACGAATTCGGTATTTCTTTTCAATTCTAAATGTTATAAATGCTTGATTTCCCTGTCCATCTGTTTTTTGATATCTCTCTCTTTGAGTATCTGTTTTTTCTCTACTTTCCTTATGAGTTTTCCGATTCAGATTTTCAGCTTGATCAGGCCACGTTTGTTGATGAATATCTCTAGCGGGATGATTACGGTTCATGACTTGTCGAGTGCAGCAGAGATTTTTGCTAATTCTTTTTTGGTGACCAATAATTTCCTTTTGCCTTTGGATTGATATCCAGCTACTAGTACATGCGATGTCTTTTCATACAAGGGGACATCCATGTTCATGATCCGAAGCTCTTTATTCTCTAATCTCACGAAACTATCTTTGATGTTTACGTGGCTTGCTTTGATGGATTTCACTTCGTGTCACTTCAAAATTATTCAGACCTCGTATTCCTTATCGATCTGATAATCATGATACACGTGCTTATTTTTACTGATGAGCTTCATATCAAAACTAATGAATAATGAAAAGTGAAAAATGAAAAACGTATGAACTGTTGTATGGACTATTGTATCCTACAATAGTTTATGAAAGACAAATCCTACATTATTCATTATTAATTATTAATTGTTAATTAATTTTCTGTCCGGTTTATTTTCGTGTTTCCCGCTCCGAGATTTATGTAGATATTCAGCGTCGCTTTGCTGGTTGCGATATTCTTGGATTGGAAATAATGTCCGGAAAGCACATCAAAGTCCGGTGTTTTAAGCATACCTGCCAAATGCTTATAGTACATCATCACTCCGATATCTTTTGGGATATCGAGATTCACATTGGCTGCAGTGCCTTGGATCTCTATCTTGTTCCCTGATTCCACGTTTCCTACTTGGATGGTGATGTCGTCGATTCCTCCGTGGAATTTGAATATATTTCGTTGAAGTCAGGTGAGATCGATGATATGGGATCAGAAAAGATTTTTGATATAGAGAAGCTCAAAATCTTTATTGTCTGGAAGAGCGAGATCGATATTGCTTCTATAATTTTGGAGGATGTTCCGGTTTGACTCTTCGTCGAGTTTGAGATAGCCGATATTCGCGTTTTTGCCTGAGGAAACAACGAGATTCCTATCTGAATTTCGTGTTCATTCAATCGTAGATTTGTCGCTGCCCTTGATGTTCGTGTTTCCGATTAATGTT
The DNA here is from genome assembly GCA_964637175.1 of uncultured Candidatus Peribacteria bacterium. Taxonomy (GTDB): domain Bacteria; phylum Patescibacteriota; class Gracilibacteria; order Absconditabacterales; family Absconditicoccaceae; genus CAJBLF01. The sequence continues at coordinate 3,351 of CAZWTC010000064.1, read as the reverse complement.
TCGAGATAGAAATTGTTTTTTACATGAGAGATATCATAGCTGAAGACATCGCCTGATTCCCGTTTGCTGGAAGGGTTGAGCGAGGTATAGACGCTTATCGTGAATATTCAGCCGAAGACCGCTAAAAAGAGGATGAGTCCGAAAATCTTACCCAATATCCCTTTATAGCTTCGGATGATGATGGTGCTGAGGATGATGATGACAGGAAATATCTGATGTAGCTTGAAGCTGTTGATGGAAAGCGATATGAGTCCTGTGGACTCTCCGAGCATGAGGAATCAGATGGCAAGCAGAGCTATGATCGTCAATGTCCTGAAAAATCCGTGTATCCTTTGTTTCTTATATACGATTTTTTCGACGATTTGGATGACCGGCTGCTGGATTATCTGCGGTTGCGGCGGCAAGGGTTCTTGTCTCGGTTGAGGCGGAGGAGTATAGGTCGGAGCTTTCTCTTTCGCTTTGGGAGAAATCTCTATATCTTTTTCCGGATCCAAGCTTTTGCCCAAAGTTTTTTCCACAAAATTTTTTGCTTCAACCATACTACATTAATTTAGAATTTAAAATTCAGAATTTAGAATTTTATTTTATCCGTTTTCACTCTTTCTTGCTTCATCGTGTCTCTGTCTCTGATGGTCACTGTGCCGTCTTCCAAGCTCTGATTGTCGACAGTGATGCAATACGGTGTACCGATTTCGTCTTGTCTGCGGTAGCATTTTCCGATATTGCCGCTATCATCGAATTCGCACATATATTCTTTGCTGAGTTTTTTGTAGATATCGCGTGCCATAGCGACCATCTTTTCGTCTTTTTTGACTAATGGGATGATGGCGAATTTTATCGGTGCGATATTCTTATGGAATCTTGCAACCGTTCTCGTCTGTTCTGCTCCGTTTCCATCGATATATTTCTCTTCGTCGTAGGCATCTATCATAGTGGTCAAGATAGCTCTCGTGAGACCTCGACTCGGCTCGATCACATGAGGGACATATCTTTTGCCGGTATAGGGATCGTTGTATTGCAGATCTTTCCCAGAATGTTGCATATGCTGCTTGAGATCATAATCCGTCCTATAGGCGATACCTTGCAATTCTCACCATCCCCGCGGAAATTCGTATTCCACATCCCGTGTGCCTTTGCTGTAGAATGATAGTTCATCCTTGTCATGTTCTCTGAATTTCAATTTATTCTCTTTGATCCCTATTTCCTGGATCCGTCGCTTCTTGCTTGTTTCCATCCATTCTTTCAATGCTTTGAGACCGACTTCTTCATTATTTTCTACGAAATATTCTATCTCCATCTGATAAAATTCTCTCACTCTGAACATGAAGTTTCCCGGAGTGATTTCATTCCTGAATGCTTTTCCTATCTGTGCGATACCAAACGGCACCCTGATTCTTATCGTGTCGAGGATGTTCTTGAAATTGACGAATATCCCTTGCGCAGTTTCCGGTCTGAGATAAATCTCTTTCCCTTCTCCTTCTACGATACCTTGCTCCGTCTTGAACATCAGATTGAACTGCTTAGGCTCTGTCCAGTCGCAAGCTCAGCATTTCGGACATTTTACTTTGAATTCTTGAAGAAATTTGAATTGTTGATCGAATGTCCGTGATCATATATTCAAACTTTCTACTTGTAGTTTTTCTTGAATCTTTTTGATATCTAATTTATTTTTCATAATGAACTCTTCAATTAATTGGTCTGCTCTGTATCTGCTTTTGCATTTTTTGCAATCAACCAACGGGTCGGAAAATCATCATACGTGACCTGAAGCTTCCCGTACTTTGGGATTCATGAGAATTTGAGAATCCAGTCAGATAATATCTTCTCTTGATTGGACGAAATATGTCCGTCGATTATTTTCTATATTTCTTTTAATTTCCGTTCCGTACGGTCCGAGATCCCGTGCATTGGCTAAACCGCCGTAAATGTCAGATCATGGATAGGCAAAACCTCTTCTTTTGGCTCGGGAAACTATCGTTTCTAGACTAAATCACATACGTTATGATAAAATGATAAAAGCGCTTTGTGCGATGAAATGATAAATTTGTCTATATATAGAAAAATTGCTTTTGTTTTCAATCTATAATCCGCACTTCGTACGTAGGTATTGTGTGCTTGTTTTTGTTAGATAGCAATCATCTAAAATTTGACAATTTTCACCTTTTGGGGTATAATGGAATCATCTATAGTAGTCAATACATCTGATATTTTATTCTTTCTCTATATGTTTATGAAACATCTCAAAACTCTCCATGCTCATCTCAAACAGCATCACAAGAAATACCTGTTTGGAACTTTTTGATCATTCGCAATCATCAAGACAGCTCTCTTGTTTGTAGGGCTTTTTTGACTTATCCATTTGGCGAATATCTTCGCGATAGGAACAGCAACTGATGTCAGCATTACCGGTACATCGCTTGTGGGACAGATCTTGACAGGTGTGTATACCTATGTAGATGCACCATGGGAAACTGTCGGTACAACATGATTTTCTGATGGTATGACTATATGAAGCTCACTAGCAATAAATTGATCAGGAACGCCTTATGTCGCTTATTGCGATTATTTGATAGCAGGAGAAGCGACCGTTATGAAATTCAATGGCACGAGTTGGGAAGCTGTCGGTTCTCCCAGATTCTCTGATAGCATGGCAGCCAGTGTTTCTTTAGCTCTAAATTGAGCAGGCGCCCCCTATGTCGCTTATAGTGATCGATCTTCGATGGGAGAAGCAACCGTTATGAAATTTAATGGAACTTCATGGCAAGCGGTCGGCTCTCCGAGATTCTCTGATGGACAAGCTGATTATACATCCCTCGCTTTAAATTGAGCAGGTACCCCCTATGTCGCTTATTCTGATTTGTTTGATAATGGACAAGCTACCGTCATGAAATTCAACGGTACGAGTCGGGAAGCGGTCGGCTCTCCTAGGTTTTCTGCCACAAAAATTTATTATCCTTCTTTAGCTCTAGATTGAACTTGAACCCCTTATATCGCTTATTCTTCACCTTCAGTGACCGTGATGAAATTCAACGGTACGAGTCGGGAAGCGGTCGGTGCTCCTGGATTCTCCAGCGGACAAGCTGATCATATCTCTCTCACTTTAGATTGAGCAGGTGCTCCCTATGTCGCTTATGAGGATTATGGTTGCCATAAAGTTACTGCCATGAAATTCAATGGAACAAATTGGGAAATAGTCGGCACGCAAGGATTCTCAAGCGGACAAATAGAAGCTCTTTCTTCCTTTATGTATAGTGGAACACTCTATGTCGCTTATACCGATACCGCAAATAATTATAAAGCTACTCTTATGAAATTCAATGGTTCAAGTCGGGAAGTTGTCAGCACTCCAGG
>CAZWTC010000063.1:1165-4689 GCA_964637175.1 uncultured Candidatus Peribacteria bacterium | reverse complement strand
AAAGAGCAACCATGTATATGAGGCGAAGTATTTTTGTCGTAGCCGGAAGTATTTTACTTGTTCTTGGATCATCGCTTGCTCAACTTGAATGATCATGATCATTGTTTGATTTGCCAATATCCGGAGAAACGCAAAATGCTTTTTTCGAAACTGATGGGGGAGTCTCTTTGATCGGGGAATGACAAGACATGACAGACATGGACAGTACTTGAAACATAGCTTCATGAGCTGATTATACATGAAATGATATCTTGTTGTTATCAGGAGAAATAGGATCTGGGACGATGGATTCTGGAACGATATATGAACCGATTTCTGATCCTATATTTCATCTCATTATCTCCGAAGTGTATTATGACGGAACGGACGAACGGATTGAAATCACGAATATCGGTGATGGATGATTTTCATGAATCATCACGCTGCAAGGAGTCAAAAGCGCGCCGCTTTCATTGACCAATATCCTCCTTCTTTCAGGAGAATCAAAGATATTCGGTGATAATCTTGCTCAGATTTCCGGAAATCAATACATAGGGAAAACAGGATTGGCGTTCAATATGATCGACACAGCCCCGATCAGTATCTATCTTGATATTTCGGGTCAGAGAGAAGATTCTTTCTTGGTGGATCCATATCGGGTCAATCTCTACAATGATAAGAAAACCTCTTTTGAAAAAGTCGGAGAGATCCCGACCCGGGCATGATCAGGCAGGGTAGCAAACGCTCAAAGCGGCTATACCATAAATCCGTGAGTCTACTTCAGGACAGGAAATGCGATAAACAACGTTTCATTTCCGCTTGGGCAATCTTGAGATATACCTCAGATGCCGATTTCCTGTAATTCTTTGGATCCAAGGAATCTGATGAATATCAGTGAAATCTTTCCCGGTAATGAAACATATCCGCCATATATTGAATTGGCGATCCATGACGATATTATGATAGAAACCCTGTCTATATCCGGAGATGTCCTAAGCGGGAGTGTGGTATTTTCGTGAAATACCTGAGGTATGGACTTGCAGAAGAATACATTTTTGCTGATTTCCAATTCCGGCTTCCGACAGCATGAAAATATCCAAAGTGTCCGAAATAGCGATTTTTCCCCGCTTAGTACCTGAAATCGGCTACTGATAACCATTGGTTCTTGACAAAGTAGACGAGTTATGGACATTGTCTATCTTTCGGGGAATAGTATAGGTAAGTCCTCATATTTCAATACAGCTCGCTATCAATGTGCAAGGATTTTAGACTCCCTGGACGACTTTTCGCCAGGATTCGAAAGGAGGTTTTTGAAATACTTTGGAGGCAGTACCGGGAGTAAAATAGAATATGTCTATCTGTATACGGGCAATCAGGCAGCAACCGGTATGTGTCTAGATCAGCAATCCTGAGCGCAAAACACTTGAGAGATGCCAACAATCACCACTGGTTTCTCGGTATGAAACTATACTATCCGCATTCTGGATGTAGACTATGATCCGGAATGATCCGATACCGATAATGAAAAAATCACTTTATTGGCCGCCAATATCTCTGGCGACCAGACGCCGTTGGATTTGAGCAAGACATTCAGACTCAAAGTGAACGGAACGAATAAGACGCTTCCATGGATGTTGCCCATGAATATCTCGACGACATTCACCAAAACATTCGGATTTCCCAACAGCACAAAGCTCTGAGAAGATGTCCTTGTCCAATTGACCTATGGTGATTATATATTTGCGACCTACAGCTATAATCCGAATATTTCGTCATGAGAAGATGAGGAAAGCATGATTACCGGTGATGTTGCATCGACAGGAATGCTTTGGGATCTTTCTGGTCTCCAGTTCTCTATCACCTACGTCCTTCCCAATCCGCAAGGGAAAGATGACAAAGAAGAAATCTGACTGCTGATCCAAAGGGATGAAAAATATTCAACTCCAGCATGCTTCCTTACAGGGATTGACTTAAGTCAGGGATTCAGTCTGCACATAGGGAAAAGCAAAAAGAAAATCAATGGGATCGTCGATATGGGTCAGGAAAATATAGTATCAGGGAATTTGGGTTTAGTGAACAAAGCGGCTTGCGTTTCCTTATACCATCAGGAACAAGAGCTTACGAAATTTTGCTATAGGACGCCCAAAGAAGGAGAGAAAATCTCTGCCAGCGATACGTGATTGGAAGAAGTCTCTTCAGAAAATATAGATATCCTCAATGCGCTTCAGCTCAAAAAAATAGATGATAAGCTTTGCATTCGGTATAAAGAGCAATCATTTCTATGCAAAACCATTCCCGCAGGCAAAGCCGCGATCAAGACGATGCAAGAGCAGAAGCTCTACAAAGGATTTGCCAGTCTGATAAAGTCATATATCATCAGCAACCGAAAGACTTTGTATTATGATACGCCACTCAAAGAGTATTATGTTCGTCTTGCCCAGGATAAAAAATTGATCGGCCTATGAATATCGCATGTAGACATATATGGACAATCTCTCTTGGTCACAGATCTCAAAAAGCAACTGGAAGTTCTTCAAACTACATTGCCATGAATCGTTGGGTTATTTGTAGGAACTGACTGATTATAAGAAAGATGGGATAGATGGCATTCCCCTTTCCTCCGTTTTTAGCGTCATTCCCGTCTCGTGTCAAGTACGGGGTAAACTCCGGCGGGAATCCATCTTGCTTAGTGTGGATTCCGGCCGCAAAACTTGGCGCCGGAATGACGTGGTGTGGTAAAAGGGAATGCCATAAAAAGAATCCACAATAACATATGAAGAATTATGGATAAACTAGAATCGCATTGTTAAATATTCTCTTTTATTTTATTACCAATTATCTACTATGAAAATAGAAAAATTCGAAGATCTTATCGCTTGGCAGAAGGCTAAAGAATTAACAATCAAATTATACAATGCTTGCAAAAATTGCAAGGAATACGGGCTCAAGGATATGATGACAAAAACAGGAATCATCATGATGAATCAGATAGCGGAGTGATTTGAGAAAAGAAGCAATAAGGAAATCAAAGCAGCGTTTCTCCTGGCAAAATGATGAACAAGCCAAATGAGGTCAATGCTCTATATGCTATTGGAGCTTTGATGCATCACCCAAGAAGAATTCAAAGACTTTTACGATATCACTTGGCATATCACCAAGATGCTCTTAGCGTTCGTAAAAAGCATCAATGCTAGTGAAGAGAAAAAGGAAGCAAAGAAAATTAATGAATAATGAATAATGAAAGATGAATGATGTCATAATATAAAATTACCAATCATCATCATACCACAATAGTTCATATTATGACAAATACCAACATTATTCATTATTAATTTTTAATTATTAATTTGCGAAGCATTTACATATGGAAGGGTATTTGAGAGGATATTATGGATATAAGAATTTCGGAGATGAACTCTTGTTTTTTGGTGTAGTCAGACGATTGTTTGCAAAATATCCTCTCACTAAGCTCTTCGTAGAAGTGTGAAATGTATCACGGATGGAAGATCGAGTCCGAGAAAATTATCAAGAGCTATTGACCGAAA
>CAZWTC010000063.1:0-1155 GCA_964637175.1 uncultured Candidatus Peribacteria bacterium | reverse complement strand
CATTCCTGCAAATTCATCACGCATATGGTTAATTTTTTAGGACGAGGAAAATACAAAAAGACGTTCAAATTTTTCGGATGATGAGAAGTGCTTTCTGACGAAAGACCATTTCCCCATGACGGATGGAACATTCCGCTTCTCTTCAATTATAGCGTCAGAAAATGACAGTTCGCTATCCTTGGATGAATAGGAAAAATCCGCAAATCACGGACAGAAAAAATGTATGCCTATATTCTGCCTAAAGCGGAAAAAATCGTAGTAAGGGATAGGGATTCGCTGGAAATCGCAAAAAAGATGAATCCGGAAAACACTCTTTTATATCAGGATTTCGCCCAAGAGATCATACTCAGAAACCAGGAACAAGGGAAAAGGGACGAGGGAAAAAAATCTAATCCCAAGCCCCAAATATCGCGTCCTTACATCTTGATCAACATAAATAGACAATCAGTAGACACAGAAAATATCCAAAAAATCATCCATTTTTGTTCACAGCATCCTGATCATAAGAAGATATTTTTTCCCTGCGACATGAATGATGATAGGCATTGTTTTCAGATTATAAAAAAACATATTTCTGATCTTGAATTATACGATCGGACCAGACATTCATTGTCAGAATCTCTCTCTTTGTTCTCTCATGCGGATGGAGGGATCTGAGCGAGATTGCATTTTCTTCTGCCCTTGAAGCTCTATGGAAAGCCCATTGTGGCAATACCATACGCTGACAAAATAAACAAACTGATTATCAAAAAATAGACTGTTTTAGTCTCATTTATTATCTATGGTAAAATATCCATGGAATCTTTTGTATATATATTAGCAAATAAAAAGAATGGTACACTTTATATAGGTGTTACCAATAATATAGGCAGAAGAACTGATGAACATAAACAATGAGTAAATGAATGATTTACAAAAAGATATGGTATAAAAATATTAGTGTATTATGAATCATTTGTTTTTATAGTTGATGCTATACATAGAGAAAAACAAATGAAAAAGTGGAACAGAAAACGGAAAATAAGACTTATAGAAAAACATAACCCAGAGTGGAAAGATTTGTATCATAATATAGAATAATTGTTATTTCCTTTCCCTACCACGTCATTCCGGCGTTAAGTGTTGCGGCCGGAATCCACACTAAGCGAGATGGAT
>CAZWTC010000062.1:2975-4754 GCA_964637175.1 uncultured Candidatus Peribacteria bacterium | reverse complement strand
TGGAGAAGGATTCAAAGACATATACACAGCATTGGAAAAAAGAGACGATTTGCATCTCAAACAAACGATATCCGCAAAAGATCTGTTCAAAAAGTTTTTGAAATCAGTCGTAGAAACAGGCATGCCTTATGTATTTTTCCGCGATACGGTGAATAAGGCGAATCCAAATGATCATCAAGGGAAAATCTATTCGACGCAATTATGTACAGAAATCTGCCAAAACACTTCACCATCGACATTTATCGAAGAGACAGAAAAAGACGGCACCGTAAGCGTCAAATACAAAGCAGGAGACACAGTCGTATGTAATCTCGCATCTATCAATATAGCCAAAGTCCACACGCCAGAAGAGATAGGGAAAGTGATTCCTATCGCGATGAGGATACTGGACAACGTCATCACGTTAAATTTTTATCCGATCAAAGAAGCAGAGATTACTGCAAAAAAATACAGAAGCGTAGGTCTAGGATTTTTGTGATTGGCAGAATATCTCGCAACGCACAACATGATGTATGAATCAGCTTTTGCCAGGGAACACGTAGACAAACTCTTTGAACAATACGCATATACAACATTAGAAACATCTGTCGAACTCGCGCAAGAAAGATGAGCATACGAATATTTTCCATGAAGCAAACGATCACAAGGGATACTTTTTGGCAAAGATAAACAACGGTTTCTCCAGCATAGCAGCATGAAACAGCAACGAAGCATATTGATAGAAAATATACAAAAACACGGACTCAGATTTTCGTACCACCTTTCTCCTGCGCCCAATACATCGACATCATTAGTGGTAGGAACAACGGCAGGATTGCTTCCCATCTACAAAAAATATTTTATAGAAACAAATAGCATAGCACCATCAGTGAATGTGGCGCCGAACTTAAATGAACAAAATATGCGGTATTATAAAGAATATATCCACATGAAGATGACGGAAGTGATCAACATGATAACTGTCATACAGAAATGGATAGATCAATCCATAAGCTTCGAACGGATGTTCAATCCCGCAGAGACATCACCCCTAGAGCTTTACAATTATTATATCCAAGCACGACAGCAAGGAATAAAAACAATCTACTATGTCAGAAGCATGAGCTTGGAAGTGAAAGAATGCAGCAGCTGCAGCGGATAAACCATACCAGTAAATCTACAATTTTTTAATTTTTTAATCTTATTATCATATGGATATTCAACCGAACAAATTATTCAATCCCACCGGAGATGACAATACCCAGACAAGAACAATCATAAAGGGCAATACTACAGGATTATTCAATCTCAACAACACCAAATATTCTTGGGCGAAGTTGATGTACACGATAATGATAGGGAATTTTCGAATACCAGAAAAAATATCATGACTCAACGAAGATAGCATACAATACAGACAAGAACTCACCGAGTGAGAAAAAAAAGCATATGACGGGATTTTATCGTTCCTTATTTTTCTTGATAGCATCCAAACGACGAATCTGCCAAATTTTTCTGAATACATAACCGCTCCTGAAGTACAGCTTTTGCTTGCGATCCAAACCTACCAAGAAGCGATACACTCACAAAGCTATGCAACGATTTTGGAAAGCGTCGTAGACGCAGAAAAAAGAGATGATATCTATTATTTACGAAGGGAAAATCCTATTCTACTGGAAAGGAATACCTACATAGGACAGATTTATCAGAATTTTAAAGAGACGCCCAATGATGAAAATTTTTTCAAAGGGATGATCGGAAACTTTTTATTGGAAGGATTGTATTTTTATAATGGATTTG
>CAZWTC010000062.1:0-2965 GCA_964637175.1 uncultured Candidatus Peribacteria bacterium | reverse complement strand
ACGCTTGCTGATCATCAAAAAATGAAAGCAACCGATAGGATGATAAGCTATATCCGCAGGGATGAACTAACGCATGTAACGATGTTTGCAAACATTCTTCATGAAATAAAGAAAGAATTTCCTGACATGCGAAATGAAAAAGTGATAGAAGATATGTTTAGCAATGCAGTAGAACAAGAAATAAAGCGAGCGCAACATATCTTAGGAAATAACGTCATCGGCATCAACGAATACACCACAGAAAAATATACCAAATGGCTCGCCAACAACAGACTAGCCCTCTTATGACTCAAACCGCTCTATCCCGAAGTCACCGAAAGTCCTTATCTTCATCTAGAAAGACTTCAAGACAACAATGGAGAAAAAACAAATTTTTTCGAATCCACCGTTACTAATTATACGCAATCAAATGCCATGCAAGGGACTCGAGATTTCTAGATATTTTATCTATATGATTTTCTTGCAGGAGCAGAATTCCTAGACGGACCATATCACTTTCCTATGCCGCGAAACGGCCTTTTAGCACCGTGAGCTGGAGTTGAGTTTGATCTTGCATCGTCTCTTGATCACCTGAAAGAGGGTTTGGCTCATCTGTTATCTTCTCTACGTCCATGAAAACTTTCTGCACGTGATGGATATTTAGCTGATCTTGACGATGAAACTGAATGACTTCATCTCTCTCATCTATTCGGATTCGGCCTTCCTTTTCCGAACTTGTCGGTGGATTTGTCCAGACGATGCATAGTGAACTGTCCTTGAGTATCCGATACAGGCATATGGTCAGATCTTTTTATCCTTGTGCGATGCGCTCTTTCTATATCAGCAAAAAGTCCGTGTTCTTCGGGAGAAACCAACATGATCGCTTTACCGGCTGCTCATGCCCTGCCTGTTCTGCCTATCCTATGGATATAGCTTTGTGATTCTTTGGGGACATCGAAATTCACGACCAAACCAACATTATCCATATTAAGTCATCTCGCAGCCACATCCGTGGTGACTAATATTTTCAGCGTATTGTCTTTGAAGCTTTTGAGCGTTGCATTCCTTTTGCCTTGGCTCATATTGCCGTTGAGCATACCGACGTCGTAACCAGCTTTTTCTATCACAGCGCTGAGGGTCTTGGTATTCCTTTTGGTCTGAGTGAAGACGACTATTTTGTCATCGCTATGTTTTTTGATAATGTTCAAAAGATTGAAGATTTTGTCCTGATGCGGCACGCTCATAAAGCTATGATTGATCTTGTCGACAGTGATCGCTTCTCCTATCTTGATGGATTCATATTCAGAGACATGCTCTTTGATGATTTTTTTGATATCATCGCTGATAGTTGCGCTGAAAGTCGAGGTCTGCTGGATGGATTTCATCTGTGCTCGGATTTTTTGGATATCACGGATAAATCACATATCAAGCATCCTATCTACTTCATCGAGAATAAGGAAACGCACCTTGCTGATATCGATAACCCTTTGATTGATGAAATCCAAGAGCCTTCCTGGTGTGGCTACAATGATGCTTGGTCATTTAGCGAGAATCTTTTTTTGAAGGACCGGACTAGCGCCGCCATAGATACAGGCAGCATTCACTCTATAATATTTGGTGAGATTAATGATCTCTTCTCCTATCTGATTGACCAATTCTCTGGTCGGAGCAAGGATAAGCGCTTGCAATCATCTCTGATTGGTATCGATCCTCTGAAGCAGAGGTATGAGAAAAGCTGCAGTCTTACCTGTTCCTGTCTGAGATTGCCCGACGATATTCTTCCCTTCCAACGTGAGTTGTATCACTTTTGATTGGATATCCGTAGCAGTGTCATATTTCATCTCGGCTAACGCCTTAAGCAATCACGCCTTGAGATTAAACTGTGAAAATAGCATGTGAACTCTATGAAAATTAAAATTATTTTATATTTTATTCTTCGTCATTCATATTTTATTCTTCGTCATTCATAATTTGTAATTCGTCATTGGTAATTGAATTTACTTTCCTGCTTTTTTTCTTGCTGAATCAGTAAGATAGACTTTTCTGAGTCTAATGTTTTTTGGAGTGATTTCTACATATTCATCCGTGCTGATATACGCAAGAGAATCTTCCAAGGTCAATGGAATGATAGGTTCTAATCTCATCGCTTCATCATTTCCGCTCTCTCTGACATTGGTCTGTTGCTTATTTTTAGTCAAATTGACTGTCATATCTCCTGGTTTTGCGCTTTCTCAGACAATCATGCCTTCATACATAGCCGCTTGAGGAAGGATGAATATTTTTCCTCTTTCCTGCAGTTTCCGGATGCTGTATTTCATGCATTTGCCATTCTCTTGACTGATCATAGATCATGTGGTCCTCTTGGGGATCTCTCCTCTATACGGAGCATAATGAGAAAATGAGTTGTACATGATACCCTCTCCCTTGGTAAGCAGGACGAACTGTGATCTGAATCAGAGCAATCCTCTTGTCGGTATTTCAAATTCCAAGGTAGTGAGACCATTGAGCGTTGTCATATTCGTCATCTGTCATTTCTTTTTGGCTACGATATCTATGATAGTTCCGGACAATTTTTCATCGACATTGATGATGACATGCTCTATCGGCTCTGTTTTTTGTCCATGATCCTCTCTGAAGATGACCTGCGGCGCAGAGACCTGAAGTTCGAATCATTCTCTTCTCATCGTTTCGATAAGCACGGATAAGTGAAGTTCTCATCTACCAGAAACAGCGAATCTATTTCCTCACTTATCAAAATTTATTTCCAATCAGACATTGGTCTGCAATTCTTTTGCTAACCTCTCCTGGATGTTTTTTGACGTTACGAGCTTCCCTTCTTTGCCGGCAAACGGCGAATCATTGACCAGAAAATCCATGGTCAAAGTCGGTGCATCCACCTTGATCGGCGGAAACGGCTCGCATCATTCGACTCCTATGGTTTCTCCCACGTAAATATTAGGGATACCGGCGATAGTTATGATATCAC
>CAZWTC010000061.1:3473-4842 GCA_964637175.1 uncultured Candidatus Peribacteria bacterium | reverse complement strand
TTTATTTTTGTTTTATTTATTTTATTTTATTTTAACAAACCCCCTATATCCCCCTTAACCCCGACAAATCGAGGGCAGGCAGGGGGATTTTATGGAAAAGATATTTCCCATGATCCCTCCCTGGCAAGGGAGGGTTAGGGTGGGTTTGTTTATTTTTTATTTATACAAAAAAATACCCCGCACTAAAGTACGGGGTTGAATTTATTTATTTTTATTCTGAATTCTACATTCTGAATTTATTTGATTGGTGCTTGAGAGCTATGAAGCAATGGATTGTAACAACGGAACATGAGACTGATGATATCTGAAGTAAGGATTTTTTCTGCGCCGATACCCATGCTATTGAGCCCGTCAATGATCAAGTTCACTCTCGTATCCAATGAGCTTCTTCCTTTGAGGAACAATCTATACCTTGCAACGATTTTTTCTACGGTATCTTTTGCATTGAGCACATCAAGCAATTTTCCCCATCGAGATCTTTGGATCTGCCCCTTGTCTTGTTCGCCTTCATAATAAGGGACGATGATATAGAATTCTTTATTGAAGATCAATCCTTGCTGCATATCTATGTTCTGCAAAAATCTGTAATACGCTTCTCCTTGCCCTTTCAGGACAGGATTTTCTATGGTATCTATATTGCCTTGGATGTAGGTGAGGTAGCTGGAAAGGTCCAGGAAGGTATTGCGAATAAGGATCTGAATAGGATATTCCAATCAGTTTAAAAATTTTTTGTATTGTTCAAGGACTATCTGTTGCTCATCACCATTTTTGAGATCAAGGTTCACTCCATTGATTCTAAGGATAGCTCTGAGTCCTCCATCTTTCATGATGATGGTATCATTTCTGATTTCTGAGATCGGCAACATCGTCTCTGTATTGAAGAGATTTTCGTGTTTCTGCTTTTGTATCTTGTTTTTGTCTCACAAGTTCAAGAACATCCGTTATCACAAAGAGATAAAAATTATGTCACTGTCCTATAGATATCAAAGAAGAAGCTAGCGATGAACCATGACAATCACATGACTGCAAGCGCTATCCCTACACCGATAAGGATCTTTTTCGCTTTTGCGACACCATCCTCTCCTTTGGAGAAAAAGATGAGATAGAACGCGAAGATGATCATCACAAGCGACAAAAAGCTTACCAGCCCGAGAAGGATATTGAGTATCCGTTTGACGTAATTGGTGGCTTTTGAAGTCCCGGTATCATATGATGTCCCGCTGAGCCTGAAAAAATCTGTCAGTCTCTTGAGGATGCTGGTCGTAGGATTGACGGTATCCTGTTTTACGACATCTGCGAGATTGGTCGTTTCATCAGTACCTTGGAGCTGAGTTTCTGAATTTATATCATAAGGGAATTGCGAATCAGA
>CAZWTC010000061.1:0-3463 GCA_964637175.1 uncultured Candidatus Peribacteria bacterium | reverse complement strand
CTACAGATACCGCAGGTATAAGCATTCATAATGCAAAGATTCCTCCTAAAAGAGAGAAGATGATCCCGGATACTCTTTGCGCTACTGGAGCGAACATCTTTTTCATGATTATTGTACTGGTCAGATTATTAAAGCGATGAGCCGGAATATTGCACTGACGATAAGCCAGCTGGCTCCGATTCCTACCATAGCGATAGCAGCGAATTTCACACCCTTGAGCCCCTTCTTGTATTGTGCATCATCACCTGAAGCCGTCACGATCAAGAATCCGTGATAGATCAAGTATATGAGTGCGACAAGCGCTACTAATCATAAGGCATAATTTATGATATTCTTTATGACATTCATGGTCTGTGTCTGTGCATTCTGATGGCTGGAGATCTTGTTTCCTACGCCCACTACTCCTGACAATGCTCACGTTCAACCTTCAGGCTGGATAATGCTATATGCTCCATCCCTGAGCGGATCATTGATCCCTTGGGTATCCAACACTTGCTGATCATTTTCATTGAGAATATAATTTTCTGAATCAGGAACAATCATCTGACCACAACTTATGGTGAGAATACTCATCACAACAATAACACTTCCTACGAAAAATTTTTTCATATCACGCCGAAGAAAAGGTAAAATATTTTTGCTGCTTTTTACTTACTAGTAAGTGTAATCGTTTTAGTATATTTTGCAAATTTTGAGCTTGAAAAGCACCCGCAATTGTATATATATGCGAATATATAGGTAAAATAGATTGACATTTTTACTTTATAGTATAAATTTCGATGAAAAAAAACCTTTTTCTTTTGTTCAGCATCTATTTTTTCGTCTTACAGCCACTGATCATCTGAGTATTGCGGGGACAAGCAAACTTTTTCTGGTTGGGAGCGATCAATCTCGTTGCGATTATCTTGATCGGCATCTTGTATAATACCGTAGAAGGGACTACGGGAGATGAAAGCCAGGACCATGAAAAAAAACCGCTCAAAGAAGCCAAAGTCTCTTTCAACGAGCATTTCCGTTCCGTCGTCAAAGAGCACAAGAAAAAGTCAGAATTAGCGTTTCCTAGCATCATCAGCGGAATCATAGCTATCGTCATCTTCTTCATGTTCCAGTACAATAGCGCTGCTATAGAAGTGATGTTGGTATTCGCATTAGTGCTTGGATTCATCATATTCCTTTCCTTGACCCTCATCTTCAAGCATCGTATCACCAAAAGCTTCCGGGCATTATTAGGGACCAAAATATATCTTATCCTTTTGATATGCAGCATCGCATTGACTGCCTATGATTACTATCAAGTGCACAAAGAATCCTCTACAAGCTTCCAAGACTATATCGCACAGAATTTCCTCGGACAGGCACAGACGCCAAGCGATGGAAATGTCTATACAGGCGTAGGAACAGTCTTGGGGACGGGCGAATGAGCCACTACAGGAATCCAAGGAAGCTCTTCTTCAGACGTTTTTAGCGGCATGACCATAGACTCTGATATCCAAGAGGAAACAGGCACCGTTTTATGAACATCAACAGACACAACCACTGATACCTCTATTGCTTCTACCGTAGGCAATCAAAAAATCATGGACGCAGTCATCTATCTTCTGAAAAAAAATAATATTTCTCTGATCACCAAACAAGATATCTCCTTCACCTACGTTTCATTCAAAAACCCATATTACCCTGAACGGAGAACGGCATATGCCAATAAGATGATCGGCAAATCGACTAACCCAAGCAAATATATCGTCTGTGAAAGCTATATCGTCATGAAGTGATTATTGGAAAAACGATGAGTGAAATACACATCAGCGACAGTTTTGGAAAACTTCCGAGCTGAAGCAGTCAAGAGAAATGCATTGAACGGATGCGTAAAAGGGAAAATCGTCACAGATAAAAACTTGTAAAATAGCATTTCAATATATACAAAGCCGATCCGAAATGGTCGGTTTTTTTTATTTTTTATGATTAGTTGTAATTGCTGATTTAATGTTTATTTAAGGTAGATAGATATATTCAATTACGAATTGCAAATTACGAATTTATATTCTAGTATAGAACCATGCGAAAAACCTTATTCAACGATATCAAGGAGCATTTCAAGGGACTCCGAAACCACGACACGTCATTCCAGGGATTCAAGACGTCTACGCAGATCAGCTTGAAATTCACCTTATTCACTATGTTGCAGGTATTGCTTTTCAGCATATTGGCGAATGGGATATTTTTCCAGAACCGGTACAATAGGCAACAGGGGCAGCTTCCTCCTGGCATCAGACCTGTGATGATGCAGAAAATGGTGCTTGGGAAAAATAGGATGCCGGAGACAGAACTTTTTGATATCGATAGTCCGGAAGGACAAACGATTGAACAATCCCACCGATGGAAATCTATCGCAAAAATAGATGATATGTATTTTATATACAAACAAATAGGTAACCAACTCGTCGTGACGAATGTGACGCCGCACGTGACCGTCCAGAAAAATCTCATCCGGATCAGCATCTATCTGATGCTTTTCTTCTGAGCCCTTGCGTATATCCTTTCGCTATTCTTTGTCAAAACATCATTGAAAAAACTCAAAGAATTACTCTGATTCCTCGATCACTTGCATATCGACAACTTGGATCAAAAGATCCGCATCACCGGTCATCCTCAAGACGAGATCAATAGAGTCAGCGAGAAATTCAATGAAGCGATGGAAAAAATCCATAAGCAAACCATGAGTTTGAAAGATTTTGTAAGGAATGCATCACACGAACTCAAGACACCGTTGATGAGCATGAGCACGGAAATAGATTATACAAGCAAAACCGGACACTATGAAGAAGGGCTGATCAATCTCAAACAACAGCTGAAAGGCATGAATACGCTTTTGGAAACATTAGTGACCATAAGCAAGCTCGAAGCCCTGGAAACATTGAAAACAGAGCAAGCGGATATGAGTTCGCTTACGGAAACCGTCGTCCATGATGTACAAAAAATCTATCAGCAAAAAAACATCAAGCTCACTACGCATATACAAAAAAACATCTCCAAGCGCATCAATAAAGACAGCTGGAACATCATCGTAAAAAACATCTTGGATAATGCCTATAAATTCACGCCTGAATCGTGAACTATAGATATAACTTTGGATGCTACAAAACTCGTGATAAAAGACAGCGGCAAGGGCATCGCAGCAGATGATCTTGAGCATATCTGGGAAAGATTCCGGCAGGCCGATCACTCCAAAACCGACACCAAAAGCTTCGGACTGGGACTGTATCTGACGAAGCTACTTGTAAAAAAACATGAACGAAGCATTAGTATGAGTAGCAAACTTGGCAAAGGAACTGTGTGTACAATAAATTTCTAAAACAATTAAAATATTTAGAAGATTAAAATATTAAAACATTAGTCTACTAGTTAACATAATCTTTTAATCTTAGTAATCTTTTAATCTTAGTAATCTTTTAATCTTAATAAT
>CAZWTC010000060.1:2417-4901 GCA_964637175.1 uncultured Candidatus Peribacteria bacterium | reverse complement strand
TTCATTCGAACCGAAATGAGTCACATGCATATGTGCGAATGAGGTGAGATAGATAGGTTATTCATAATGAAACGACAGTTCGTCGGATTTGCATCTGGCTTGATCTTTTTCGTTAGTTTTTCCATCAAGGGAAAAAGTAACCCCAGCGGAGCGTTTAAAAAAGATATATAAGGAAATAGTTTATTCCAAAAATTTATACATGCTTATTTAACATTCGTAATTGTTTGGATATTCCGTTTTCCTTCGGGCAAGGTATTGCTTATGATTCGCGGATTCAGCTTCTTGACTTCATAATATCCGAAATTATTTTTTCTGGCTCGGTCCGCCAAGTCATCGATTTTTTTTACGCTGATGCTTTTGGTGACGAAGGGACTATACATATCTCATAGGCTTTCAGCATCGAAAAAGCGGTATTTGTTTTCCCATACATACTTCATCGCCAAGAGCCTGAAGACATATCTTGACGTTTCATTGTTCAGCCATAGGTCGTAGAAGTTATTGGTATATTGGTTTTCCATGCTTTTCTGCAAGCCGTTTTCACCTCTGTTGTAGGCGGCGGCGACAAGCGTCCGCTTGTCGAATTGCTTGCCCAATTCCTTCAGATAGCTGATAGCCGCCGCCGTAGACTTAGCGACGTCGAATCTCTCATCAACGGACTCATTGACGAGCAATCAATATTTCTGCGCTGTCGCTGGCATCAATTGCCGCAATCCTGCTGCGCCGGCTGAGCTGACGACATTCTCCCTCAATGCGCTTTCGATGATCGGGATATATTTGAAGTCATCAGGGAGACCTGCCTTTTTGAGTTGTTTTTCGATCGTCGGAATGATCAGATTCCATCTTTTGTAGATCATGATGAATTGCGCTTCATTGATTTCCACCAAAGCGGTTTCTCTATCAAGCCTTTCTTTGTTCAAGGCATATCTGCCGTTTTCCGGCATCACTTCGCCGGCAAAAGATTTCTGTCCGCTGATGGAGATATCGAAACCTTTCCTTCTTCCATGGAATTGGAAAATGATGATGAGCAACAAGATGGCGATGATGATGACCCTCCAGAAGAGCTTTTTGTCGGCATAATATTTTTTCAACTGTTCTCGCATGGCTTTATTTTTTATAAAAATAAATGGTTACGGGTTACAAGTTACAGGTCGCAAGTTACAGGAACCTGCTCCCTGTTTCCTGCTCCTAACATATAAGTTATAGAGAACTGCAGAGGGTTTTTCAAATGCAAAAATATTGTTTACTCTCAGGACCAAATAACTATATCTGATACTAGATGCAAGATTTAAGAACTATATAGTTCATACATCATGTATCATGCATCTTTTATCATGTATCCTTCAGGTATGTTGATAGTATGAATCACCTGAACCATCGGTGCAGGGAAAGGGACTATCGTGGACTATCTCGTCCAGAAGAAATGATTCCAGCATTTTTCTGTGAGAGCGTTTTTGATCAATGAGATAGAAAAGAGATGATTGCCGGTAAATAGGGATAGCATGGTGCTTGTGGGTAATGATCTTCGCACACAGCACGGCGCTTCCTATATCGCACAGCAATTATATGACCAAGCAAAGACACGTTGAAAAAATGCTGTCATCGAAAGCATCAGAACCGTAGGAGAAGCTGAAGCGCTCAAGAGCAAAGGGAATTTCTATCTCTTCGCCATCGATGCGGATCCCAAGATCAGATACGAAAGAGTGGTCCTCAGAGGAAGCGAAACGGATAAGATCTCTTACGATGAATTCGTCATGAATGAACAAAGGGAAATGAATAATGCTGATCCTACCAAACAGAATATCGCCAGATGCATCCAGCTCGCCGACCACGTATTTATCAACGATGGAACGCTCGAAGACTTACATAAACAGATAGAAACAGTGATAAATGAATTCTGAATTTAGAATTTAGAATGCAGAAAATATATAAAAAATACCTTAATTCTGAACTCCGCACTCTACATTCTGAATTATACATTTTACATTCTACATTCAAAAAAATGAGAGTCCCTATCGGTATAAGCAATAGACATATCCACTTGTCACCAAGCGATGTGGAGAAATTATTCTGACCATGATATCAGCTCAAGAAGTTCAAAGAGATAACGCAGCCAGGACAATTTGCTGCTGAAGAGACGGTCACCTTGATCGGAGAAAGATGACAGATAGCGAACGTCAGAGTGGTAGGACCCAATAGAAAAGTCACGCAAGTGGAAATCAGCCTCGGCGACACGTTCGTCTTGTGAATCACTGCGCCTATCAAAGTATCAGGGGAGACCAAGGATCTGGCATATATAAAAATCGTCTGACCGGCAGGAGAGATCTACGGACCATTCGCTTTGGTCGCTCAAAGACATCTGCATTGCACGGTCAAGGAGGCGCAGGAATTAGGGATCAAAAACGGTGATATGGTCAAGATGCACGTGGGATGAATCAGATGATTGATATTTGAAAATGTCGTTGTCAGAGCAAAAGACGATTATGC
>CAZWTC010000060.1:0-2317 GCA_964637175.1 uncultured Candidatus Peribacteria bacterium | reverse complement strand
TCTATAAAGAAAAAATATACGCTCGTGATTTCATGATGAGGTACGAGAGCGTTTTACGCATTAGGGATTTTGAAGTGATTGGAAGAGCTAGGCTACAAGGACAAAATCCAAGCGATATACGGCGTAAGCGCTTGAGCGATTGTCGCATGTTACCGATCGGCAGGATATTCTGCCCAAGAGATTTACGACATATTCATCGCTGATCATTCCTTCTGATTGTCTTCTATCAATATTTTTTCTAAACAAAGCCTATTGAGGCTTGATTCTTTTGAAAAAAAATTCGCTGCTCATCTGCCGAAAAAAATCACTGACCTCAAGATAAAGACCTATATCTGAACCACTGATGTACGTACGGGCACCTATCTTCTTTTTGATGAAGGAGATCTCATTCCTATCCTTTTGGGAAGCGTCTCTATACCAGGGATATTCCCTGTGGTCCATTACAAAAAGCATGTCCTCATGGACGGATGAGCGACCAACAATTTTCCTGTCGATCTAGCGCAGAAAAAATATCCCAGCAACGAAATCATAGGTATAGCGCTCAATAAGTTCCAGGAGAACCAAAAGATAAAAAGCATTTTTGATAATTTATCCGTTTCGTTTGAGATCTTGCTAAGGCATCATACCGTAGAAAATATGTCGTATGTCCGTCACCTTTTTTACAAAGTCCTTCCGCTCAAAGTCTTGGATACCAGCAAAAAAAATATGCACAAGGCATATCTTGAAGGATATAGGGACTGTATAAATCATTTTAAAAAATAATGATAAATTATAAATTTTAAATGATAAATGTTGGTAATGTCTTTATATGAACTATTGTAATTTACAATAGTCTATTATATACAAGTCATACATTATTCGTTTTTCATTATTCATTCTCAATTAGCTTTATTTGCGTATCTCGCAATGCTGGACATAACGTCCAGCTATGTTTTTGAATTCTTCAAGCTCTTCGTCGCTGAAGGGAGTCCCTCAAAAATCCGGATCAAGCGTATTTCCTCAGATATAATTCTGCAGATAATAATGCTTGGCTCCTCTGATATAGACGGCCATATTTTCGATATCGTCAGCGGTATGCAATCACTTGGCAACGGTTGTCCTGTATTCATAATCTATCTTGCTCTCCAATAAGGTCTGCAAGAGCTTTTGATAGCTATTGTAAAACTCCGCTGGCTGAGGAAGTCATACTGCGTCTTCATAGCTATGCATGGAATGCTTCAGATCTACTGCCACATAATCCAAAATTTTATCCTGGATCATCCTTCTGACGATTTGATAATCTCTCCCGTTGGTATCCAACTTGACCAAAAATCACATCTCTTTTATTTTCTTGGCGAAGTCATACAAGTCTGTCCGTAAGGTAGGCTCTCCGCCGCAGATGCTGACACCGTCAAGCAGTCATTTCCTCGTTTTCAGAAAATTGAAGAACGCTTCTTCAGGGATCAGATCATTTTGGAACAGCATCATCTTTTCAGGCAATACGCATTCAGGGTTATGGCAAAAATGACAGCGGAAATTGCATCATTGCGTAAAAACTACGCAAGCGATCTTGCCTGGATAGTCGATCATCGTAGACTGTTGTATTCACGCAATCTTCACGGCCACTTTCATAATGACTAAAAGCTATTCCATTATTTTTTTGTAGACATCTTTTCTCTCTTCTGCTTTATGTAAGGTATTTTCTGCAAATTCAGGAAATCTATCTGGATCTATTCATAATCTATAGCATAAGGAGATTATATTGAACAATAGGTCTCATAATTCTTTTTCGACTTCTTCCGGTGTTTCATGTTTTGCTCTGCAATAGATCCCTCTGTATTTCTGTACGGCATCGTTGAATTCTCACATTTCTTGCGTAATCTTATTCAAGACAGCGTCCGTGTTCAATCCTACATAATCTTCAAGCGCATTCGCTTGTTGTCAGATTTCTTTGAGTTTCATAAAGGCATGATGTAATGAATAAAACCTATTGTATTTTAGTTAAATCTCCGTTGATGACGGTTGGATTCACTAAAATTATTTCTTGGACATATTTCAATTGCTTATCGCTCGGAAGATCATTAAGAGCGAATATTTTTTTCTTGAGATGATACGCTATTCCTATTTCCATTAATGTGGATCATCAGATATACCCAGCTATCCCATTTTTATCAAAATTGCATATCAAGATAGCATCGCTTGCTGCTACGCTATTATGGTGGTCTATCATCGCTTTTCTTTCCACCTCTATATCGCTATATTGTTCCTGAGAGCTCGGTTTCGATAAGGCATCTGCAAAGACTTCATATCCAAGGATTTCGTGTCATGCATGAGTAAG
>CAZWTC010000059.1:0-5031 GCA_964637175.1 uncultured Candidatus Peribacteria bacterium | reverse complement strand
TTGATCCCTTTCAAACACGCGATAGCACTCATAGGCATGAATACACGCCTAAAAAAAGTCCCTAATACGAAAGATCCTCATGCGTGGGATACTTTTGTGGGAAATAAGAATTCTTCTGAATATCATTCCTATATCTGATTCTATCTTTGCGCCAAAAAAATTCGGAACATCATCTCTGATCACTCTACCTTGAAGATGAGCAAAAAAGATATAGCCAATTATCCTGAGAAATTGAAGCAATCCGAATTTTATACCAGTCTGGTCTTCATCATCAAAAAATATTTCGGCAGGACATTGACGATAAAATATGCCAACGGTTTCCTTACGTTTGTCTTGGTGGATCAATTCGGCCAATATACCAGTTTCGCTGAATTGAGCGATGGAGAGCAATCCTTATTGTCTATGATCTTCACGATGTACGGCTACGATCTCAAACATGGGATGATCATCGTGGATGAACCGGAAATCCATTTTCATCCTCAGATGCAGAGAAGCTTTTCCAGGATGATTGAAAAGATAAATCAGAACATAGGGACACAATTCATCGTGTCTACCTACTCTCCTCTCTTTATCAACGAATCGAATATCGGAAACGTCTATAGATTTTCGAGAATCGACGGAGAGACTACCATCAAAAATCCATTTTTCACCTTGTCGGCTGATGAAGCTACCTTGGTGCATCTCTTAAAATTCGAGAACCTGTCCAAGATATTTTTCGTCAACAAGATCATCATGGTGGAAGGTGAGACTGATGCATATTTCTTTGAATATTATCTGAGATATCTGCATACGCTCCCTGCACGGAAAGATAAGATCACCGATTATGAGATCATCAATATCAACGGCAAATGAAGCTATAATGTACGGAGCAGATTCCTTGCAAGATTCGGCCTGAAATCGTTTTTTATCGGTGATCGGGACAATATCGTGGATTACGGATTCATGACGCAGATGGATCTGTGACATTACTACAAGCAAGCAAAAACCCGTTATGCCGGACTCAAAAAAAGCGGGAAAACGCATCGTCATTATAATAAATTGGTCGACACCATCAGAAACTTATATCCGCAAAAATATAGGTATCTCCTTGCAAACATAGATACCTTATACAAAAAGAATATCTTCATCCTCAAAAAATGAGACATAGAGACCTATCTCGGCATGTCGGAAAAATGACTGGAGAATACGGTAAAATTCTGCCATTATCATTTCAGTCAGCGATTGTCGAATATAAATTTCGATGCATGCAGGCAAGAATTCGAAGAGATTTTCACCGCTATATTTAAATAGTGTATGCTGCAGCATTCTGGATATAATAGAGGTAGACGAAGATAAATCCTCATATACTCAATAATAGGAAAAGGATGAACAAGGTGATGAAAATTCAGTTCTTCTTTTTTTCTGCTTGGATCTGTCTGTCTATATCTACAAGCTTTTTATCCAGAAATTTTTCTTTGTTCTCATCGTTGATGAGTATCATATTCTGCAGCTTCCCTTCTATATCAGTAAGTTTGTGCTGGAGGCTTGCGATGAAAGCGTTCTTTTCTTCTATGATGGTATCTTTGATTTTCTCTTTTTCCGTGATGCTTTTGTGGAGCAATACTATCTTTCCGAATTTATTTTCCACTTCCTGTATCCTCTGCTGGAGCATGGCAATGGTTTTGGCTTTTTCTTCTATGATGCTATCTTTGTTCTTGTCGTCCTGTTGCTCTGCCAGTAATTTCTTTAGTCTCTGTTCTGCTTCATTGAGCTTTTGCTGCAGGATATAGATGGATTTTGTCTTCTCTTCTATGACCTTATTCTTTTCTTTGTAGACCACTAGAAACTTATTGATATTTTCGTTCATGATCCTCACTTGCTCTTTTTGGAGCGCTGAAGGCTGTTGCTGTATGGTCGTTTTTTGATAGACTTGCTGTGATGTCTGCGGTGTCCTTGCTGACGTTTGGGATATCGTTGCAGCTTCAGGATTTTGCATCTTCTCATAAAATACGTTGATCTCTTTTTCTATCTGATCGATCTTTTCCAGCTGCATGATCCCTTGCGATGCATTGATCTCTTGCTTCAGCTTATTGATATCGTGTTTGATATCGTTGACGATCGTGTCTATCTCTTCTTGCTGCTCTTTCATGGTATAGATGATTTCGACATTATTTATCCTTTCCATCAATGGTTTTTTCATATTGTTGAGCGTTCTTACAAACTTTGCTCTATCGATGAGATTTTTGGAAAAGTAGATGATAAACGCAAAAATCGGAAAAACGAGTATTCCTATGATGATGTACATTTGATAATGTATAAGCGTTTCTAACATACTCTGTGCACGGTGAGCGAGTTAAAACTAGAAATATAGTAGTTATTTTATAGTAAAAGTCAATACGTGTTAATAATTTCAAAAAAATGAAAACTCTGGTGTTTTTACCAGAGTTTAGCGGAAATGTATGTGCGTTTGGGGATATTATCCTCTGAAAATGAAGAATCCTGCGACGATGATAAAGATGAGGGAAAGTCAGATAAAAATCAGGTTTTTGAGTTTTTCGCTTTTGATCATGTTTTTGAGCTGTCCTATCTTTTCTTCGAGTTTCTGCTTTTCTATGATGGCTTCCTGTTTCTCCTTATTGTAATCTGGCAAAGCTACCATATGTTGGATCTTGGTTTCCAATTCAGAAACTCTTTGCTGAAGCACGAAAATGACTTTATTCTTCTCTTCTAGCATTTTCTCTTTCTCTTTGAAGATAAGGAAGAATTTTTCGATTTTCTGGTCGATGGCAGATTCCAGATCACCTTTGTTCGCTAAGCTTGTCGTGCTGCTTGCCGTACTTGATTGATTGATGATCTCTGAACTGAGCTCCTGATGGAGCGTCGCAAATTCGTCTTTGAGGGCGATGACTTCCTCTTTCGCTAATAAGACCTTGTTGGCAATCTTTTTGTAGGATAATTTTCCATTTTTGATATATCTATCGATGGTCCTTGTAGATATATGTAAAGATTTTGCTGCAACTTCTCTCGTCACATTGTACGTTTTACTCATAATACCTTGATAATTAACAATCTAAAATATCATTTGCTCGCTTCCAGCTCGCAATATTTACTTCTTCTATTTTTTTATTTATTGGTTAAGGTCGAATTTGGTAGGCTCTTGTTCTTTGATTCCTTTGATAAGTATCTGAATATATATAGTGATCAATACTCCTTCTATCATACCGAGAAACAAAATCCGTGGATAGACAGAGATGAAGTTTGGCATTCATCCTAGAAATGAGATAGCTACAGGTGTAGCTACATTTTGGAAATATGGAATCCAAAGAAAGATGAAAATACAGATGATAAGCGTAAGATATAACGTTTTTCCTCTTTTCATTTTTATATGGTCTATTTAATCAGATAAAGATTATTTTTGTTTAGATTATTTTCTTGATCAAGAAGTATATTGCGCTTATTATGACTGATAATATGAATGTCTGAAGCAAGGTCCCAAGGTGTACGACAATTCCTAGATCCAGATAGTTGACGGTTTGCTCGAAGATATAGAGCACGATGATATTGAGGAGCAATGATGAGAGTCAGAGTGTGATGATCCTGACCGGCAGCGTAAGTATTTTCAGGATGCTTTTGAGGACTGAATTGATGAGCCGGAAGACTATCCCGAGGATCCCGAAGATGATATAGGTATCTTTGTAGATGGATTGGATATTGAATCCTAGCTCTGGTATGTAATAGACGATAGCATACAGGACTACTCCATTGACGATGATATTGACCAACAGATGCTTGAGTGGCTTCATTGTGGCTTCAATAAATAAAGACGGATTGGACGGATTAGATGGATTGGGATTATCTTGTTATCTATCCCGTCTATTCCTTCTATTCTGTCTGTTTGTTATGTTTAGGAATTTGTCTACTGTTTTCAATATCATTTTTATGTAGTTTTTGACAGACTTCTATCATTTTTGTTAAAAAAATGTCAATTTGTGTACATATCTGTCTCATCTAGTCTTCTATCAAATCGTCAAATGTGTCGTTGTGACCGTCTTTCAGATATGTGTGGATAGCATTTCTTGTCGCTAATATGGCTATAACTGCGGCTCTTTTTCTCCTTGGCGATACCTCAAATCCGTGGTCTACCATTGTCTGATATGTCCGATGCAGGATATCCTCTATCGGTGTTTTGATGATGAACTCAGATAAGAAGCTTGCTGCTGCGGTGGTTATATTGGAACAATTGCCGTCAAAGCTATAATCTGCTATTTTATTCTCCTTTATGACCAGATACACGGTGATATCGTCTCAACAGATGAAATTCCCCTCATGCTGCTTGATGGTATATTCCTTCATCGCAAAGTTCTGGAGAGGATTTTTGGCATATTCTTGTATAATAAGACTCTGTTCTTCGGACATGGAAAGAGAATA
Source organism: uncultured Candidatus Peribacteria bacterium (assembly GCA_964637175.1). Taxonomy (GTDB): domain Bacteria; phylum Patescibacteriota; class Gracilibacteria; order Absconditabacterales; family Absconditicoccaceae; genus CAJBLF01. Next base: position 624 of record CAZWTC010000059.1, on the reverse strand, counting down.
GAATGTAGAACGATGGAACGATAGAACGATGGAACGATGAAATTTGTCTATCGTTCTGAAACCTATCGTTCTAAGATCTAATTTAGTCTAGTCTGTATCGAAGGTATTCGATAAGCTTTTTGATCATGAGAATGATTTTGTTGCTTAACTCGACGAATCCTTTCGTGGCTATGATTTCAAGGCTTTCTATCTGATTTGCGATATTATGGATTGCGATCAAGAATTTATTGGAATTGATTTCTAATATGACATCATATGACCCATCTGCATTTTCTGTGAAGAGTGCGCGAACATTTTCGAAGCAAACCTTCTTTTGGCATACATCTATTGGAGTAATCAGGTTCATTTGATTCATACCGTGATGCAATATAAAAAATGTGGGTACGCGCGTTTTTATGGTTTTAAAAAATAAATGCAATAGAAAAACTGTTTGAATTTTTCTGGAAAAATCGTCTTGATTTTTTTGTAAAAAACATTACATTTTTTTGTATACACTTTATAGGTAAGTACTTGTATATGTCGAATAGAGTTTTTGACAATCTTGTCAAAAAGCTGATGAAATATAAAAGAAAGCTCATTGATGGGGAAAAGATCTGATCCTTGCTCAAATCCTCTCTTGCTGAA
>CAZWTC010000058.1:0-5208 GCA_964637175.1 uncultured Candidatus Peribacteria bacterium | reverse complement strand
GACTGAATGAAATGAAGAAGTCCAGCTTAGCTGGATAACCCCAGCGGAGCGTTTAAAAAAATATATTTAGCACAAAAAAACCATAGAGCTACAACAGCACTATGGTATGATCTTTACTCTAATTGAGAACGTAATTCTAATCCTAAAGTAGCCTCATTGAAAAATGTTTTGTTTGACAAAATATGATGACAAGTAGGACATTCGTGAACAATGGTGTTATTAGTGTCTTTTGCTAATTTTATTTCCATTGTGGTGCCATCACGAGGGCAAAAAAGAATTGGATTGTCCAAAATTGCTTTTTCAAACAATTGTTGGTGATAACAATCATCACATCTTGGCTGATCATTTATATCTTTTTTCTTTGTTTTTCGTGTGCTACAGTAGTGGCACAGTTTTTTCTTTGGTATAATAATGATTATTACATAGAGCGTCATTAGCGCAATAGTACCAAAGATGACATAAGGGCTGAAAATTCCATTCATGTTTTTTTATTTTTAAGTTTTTTTTATGTAGAATACATACATATTCTGTTTGAGAAGTCAATGCTAGTTTTTTTGAAAAAAGAAAAATCTCGTAGTGCTACGAGATTCTCCCCAAAAAAAGTCTTGTGTATTATATATGATATAATAGGTTAAGATCTTTTGTTGTGTGACATGATTAAGCAGCCATAGCAGCAGAACCTGTCTTTGAAACATCTTTAGCTTCAGGACCTTTTCTTCCTTCACCTATTTCAAATGTTACAGTGTCTCCTTCGTCCAAGCTAACTTTTCCTTCTTCAAGTCCTGGAACTTGAGAACCATGAACAAATACGTCTTTACTTCCATCTTCTGGAGTGATAAATCCGAAGTTTTTAGCTCTGTTGAAGAACTTTACGATACCGGTTGTCATTAGAATGATATTGGTAATAAATAAAATTTTGGAGCGTTTTAATAACTCCAGTCAAGAGTATATTAAAAAGTAGCGAAAATGCAAGGGGAAGTTTGTTTATGAAGTTCTATGGATATACACAAAGAACAATTGACAAATTAAAATAAATATGTATAATATAAAACATAAGAAAATTTTTTATTCTCTAAGACATTCAAATGGGTGAAAACATCAATCATGATTTTTCTGATGGAATATCAAAAGTACCGGCAAACAATAAAGCTGTTACCACAAATGCTATTCAACAAAAGACCTCTGAAGAATTGCTAAGCACTGCCGAGAGTGTCAGTCAGTTTGCTGATGCTACGATAAGAATCTTACGTACAAAGCTCTGAATGTTTTGCACTATACAAGAAAATTTCGCCGATGATTATCATGGAAATCATATGTATAATCTCTACAAGAATGATACTCCATTGAAAGGGCAATGACCGATATTGCTTACGATAACCAAAGAGAAAACATATAATATCCGTCTCAATCCTTCCGATCCAGAAGATTGTCAAAACTTTTATTATCTTGGTGAATGATTGGATGCCAAAGATTTATGAACAGAAATAGATACCCTCAGATCATTTTTGTCAGAAGAGACCGTTCCTTCATCTAGCAAAATAAAAAAAATAAAATATTTTGATGACGAAGATATGGATGATTATTTAGCAGATTATGAAAAAAATAAGTAATCATAATATTGCAAACACATAAAAAAATCCCTCACGTCGAGGGATTTTTTTTGCTCTCTTGAAAATATCTTTTACGCTCTAAGGCTTCCGCCAGCGCTTTCAGCTGCTTTGATCGCTTTGTTCATGATGTCATTGATCTGTTCAGTTGTCATAGCTCAGGCTCCGACAATCTTTATCTTGATGGAGACGGATTTTTTATCATCGCCGAGATTTTTGCCGGTATAGACATCAAAGACTTCTATATCCTGCACTTCAGGGACTTTTTTGACTGCAGCAAGTATCGCATCAAAATCCTTATCAGCGTTCACGACGAAACATAAATCTCTCCGGATGATCTGATCCTGCAAGGTTTCATAGGTATAGATATGCTCTTTTGCTTTGTGCGATAGTTCTACGATGCTGGTGATATTCAACGAAATATAGACGACACCGCTCGCTTCTCAGATTTTCTGATTCTGCAGTATCAACGGATGTAAAGCACCAACAAATCAAATGTTTATTTTCCTTTCACCTTTCTCCTCGTCCCTCGTCTCAAGTTGGATGAGTGCTTGTTTCTTAGGATGGAACTGCGGGTTGCTGGATTTTTCAAATTCCACCTTGCCGAGTCCTAATTCCTTAGCGATCGTTCTGACGATCTGTTTTGCTTCCAATATAGGATCCTTATTCCATTGGTCGATATTCTTTTGGTATATCATAATTCCAAGCTGAGCCTCTTCATGGACAAACGACGAAGCGAATTTACCCATGTTTCCATCTTTCAATCCTTCCACTTTTCATTGTTTATTCCGTATCTTTCCGATATCGAAGAGCTTGAAGCTATCAAAAAACTTGCTGTTTTTCGCTGTGTGAGCAAGCAATCCGTAGATCATATCATCTCTCATGTACGGCGCTTCCGGATTGATGGGATTCTGCAGCATATAGCAGGTTTCTTTGTCTTTATGAAATTCCTGCAACGCTTTTTCACTGATCCGCGGATAGGTTTCCGTTTGATCGCAGCCGATAGTCCTTACCAGGATATCTTCAAGTTTCCTTTGCAGCATCACATATTCTGTATACGGCGTGTACGCTATATCACTCAACAAAGGAATATATTCTATCTGATCATATCCATAGATTCTTGCCACTTCTTCATAGATATCCTCCTGAATATTGAGATCATCGGGACCTCTCCAAAGGGGAGTGATGATTTTTAATTTGGAATTTGAAATGTGTAATTTGGAATCATTCTCTCAGGTAAACCCAAGTCATTCCAGTATTTCTTCGACTTTCTTATCGAGTCATTTGGTCTTTTTGCCAAAGATAAATTGCTCCATGACTTTTGTATTCACTTCGATATGTTTTACGCTTGTTGCTTCAAGCTTTTTGCTGACATAAGAGGAAAGTCATCCGATATCGAAGTTTCCGAGGTCTTTCTTGTAATAATTCAATTCGTCCAAGAAGAGGATCAGGCAGAATAATGTGTATCGCGGATTTATGTTTTTTTCGAATCTCAATTCTGCATCAGTTCTCAATCCCAGTCTTGTTCAGGTTTTTCTCACAGCTACCGGATCGAAATTCGCTATTTCCACCAAGATATTTTTTGTGCTTTCCGTGATTCCGCTTTCCAGACCGCCGACGACTCCTGCAAGTGCGAGGATTTTCTTCTTATCGGCGATGACGATATCAGTAGCTTTCAAGGTATGTTGGGTTTCAAACAGATCTTTGAACTTCTCTCCGTCTTTGGCATTTCTCACGATGATATCTCCTTCGACTTTTTCTGCATCAAAGAAATGTATCGGCTGACCGCTGATATTCATAAACAGATTGGAGAAATCTACCCGATTGTTGATCGGATTGGATCACAAATCGATCATCTGCAATCTCGCAAAAAATGATGCTTGCTGGACGGTGATGTTTTTGAGATGCAAGAGGAGATATGCATTCAGACCATCGCTTTCTCCGATGACTTTCCTTTCGGGTTTCGTGCTGTTTTCAATGATCTGCATGATATGCTTCGGTGTACATTGATCGAAATACTCTTTAACTTTATTAAAAGAGATTCATGATTCATGATTCATGATGTGAGGATCCTTTTGAGCTTTAGTGTTCTTGGATCATGCATCTTGCGTCTTAGATCAATATATAGCATTCAGCTCTACAGCCGCACCGAAATGACCGGTAAGATCAGGTCTATTGGTCAATGATTTATTGTCTACCTCCATGACTCGGCTTTCCAATCGTGGATATTTTTCTTTTAGCGGTGTTCCCAAATCTGTATCGCTTATATCATCGAAATCGAAATCGGATTCAGTTACAAGTTGCAGGTTTCAGGTTTCAGGTTTTTGTTCCTTGTTTCCTGTTCCTTGCTCCTTATGGGCTAAAGCCCAGATCCAATGCTTTTCGCTATCTTCGTTGATCCCTATCTCTTCTTTGCTGCAGATCATGCCGTTGGACTCTAGTCCTCTCATTTTTCTGGGCTCGATCGTTATTCCGGCTTTTTCAAATACCGTTCCTGGCAATGCAACGGGAACATATAATCCTGCTGCGACATTCGCTCCGCCGCAGATGATCTGATAGTTTCATCTCTTTCCGCAATTCACTTGGCAGACGCTCAATTTGTCGGCGTCAGGATGCTTTTCGCATGACATGACATATCCTATGACGATGCTTTCAGCGATAGTCCTGTGATTGACTTCCTCGATTTCACACGTTTTGAGGATGAGATTTTTGGCGATATTTTCGGGAGTATCATTGATGGAAATGAATTTTTTCAAGAGCGGTGATGTATACTTCATATTTCAAACAAAAAATAAACTAAAGACTTTAGGTCCCTAAATTATCTTATAAATAACAAAATCTCATCAGAAAAAAAGAGAAAATAACATATTATTGAATAGCTAGCGCTTCCTGGCTCTAAAGAACCAAATCGCTTACCTTGAGCAGATACCTACCTTTTATTCAACCCCGTACTTTAGTGCGGGGATGTGTTTTCAATTGAGATGATATGCTTGCGTTAGTGCGAGTATACCTTTACGCTTTTAATACCAGGATTATTCGCAATAAATTTCCTTCTTGCATTTATAACTTCATTCCATAAAAAAAAGTCTCAACAAAAACACAAAAATGAGATAAAATTGATAAACGTTCGCCGTGGCGAACGATAAACGCTTCGCGATAAAAATCGTACAAAATTGTTAGTTGAACTAGCTGATGTTTTCAAATTTCAAATCCAAAATTTAAAATTTAAAAATTGTTTCTATGATCAATCCATTGAGCGGTCCTAAGCGCGTAGTAAATAAATTCATAAAAACGTTCCTTATCCTCAAATCGCATCTTCACAAGCCCGCATACAAATATCAGGAGAAGATAATTTTCGGTTTGATCCAGAAATGCAGGAGAACCGTGTTTGGAAGGAAATACGGATTCGAAAATATCCAGACGATAGAGGATTTTCAGAATGCAGTCCCTATTTCTCATTATAAGGATTTCGAGCCATGGATCATGTATATGCTCAAAGGAGAAAAAGATATAACATATCCGGGAAAACCTCTCCGATTCGCCACTTCATCATGAACGACCTGAGGAAACGCAAAATATATCCCCATCACCAAAGATAATC
>CAZWTC010000057.1:3899-5275 GCA_964637175.1 uncultured Candidatus Peribacteria bacterium | reverse complement strand
TATGAAGTGTTTCGATTATGCACTCAAATATATCTATCGTTTCCCAAAGACTGAAAAAGAGTTGAGGATTCAGCTGTATACCAAAGGATATCCTACCAGCGAGGTCGATCGGACCATAGAAGAATTCAAAAAGAAAAATTATGTGAATGACACGATGTTCGCGGAAAGCTATATCAGAAGCGAAGTCGTCAACAAGGGAAAACCAGCAATCAGAATAATTCAAAAATTGCAGCAAAAAGGAGTCCCCCAAGAAATCATCAGAGAAACCTTGAAAAAATATGAAGAAGAGATGGGCGAAGGTACGCTTCAGAAAATAAAGAAAGAGATCCAAGCCTACAAGCGCAAGGATGTAGATGGATTCGATATCATCCAGAAGCTGATGAGAAAAGGATATAAACTAGCTGATATAAAGAAAGTAATAGAAAACAGATAACATAATTTGGAATTTACAATTTGCAATTTAAAATTTTGAAACCTACCTACAAAGTTTTAAAATTGTAAATTTAAACTTTAAAATTTAAAATTAATGTAAGATGGGAAGACGGCATAGTATCGCAGCAAGAAAAGCATCATGAGATGCGAAGAAATCACAAGCGTACGCAAAGGTCGGAAAAATCATCCAGATCGCTGCCAGGAAATGAGCGGATCCCAAAATGAATCCTGCACTTGAGCTCGCACTCAGCAAAGCGAAACAATATAATCTACCGAGAGAAGTAGTAGAAAAAGCAATCTTGAAATGATCCGGACAACTCGAAGGAGAAAACCTCGAAGAAATATTCTACGAAGGATATGGACCGGAAGGTGTCGCATTATTGATCAAAGCATTGACGTCAAATACCAACAGAAGCGCGACCAGCATCAAAAACATCATGCAGAAACATGGAGGAACGATGGGAGCTATCGGCTCTGTAGCATGGCAATTCAAGGAACAGGGTGTTATCGTCATCGATGGCATCAGCGAAACCGTCCAAGAAAAATGAAAAACGGTAGAAAGGATACTACCGCTCAATAAAGAAGAACTTGAAGAACGCGCAATGGAGCTTCCTATAACTGATTTCGAAGCTGATGAAAACACCGTGGTCATCTATGTCGACAAGAAAGATTTTGCAATCGTCCAGAATGCACTGGAAGCATTCCACTATCATATGGTAGAATCCGATATCCAATTCATCCCTGAAAATACCGTCAAACTCAACGAAGAAGCGACGAATAGGCTTTATTCGCTGCTTGACGCGCTAGATGATGATGAAGACGTCGACCACGTACGACACAACTTATCTAACTAATTGGATAACAGATATCAAGATAACGGATAACAGAAATTGGAAAATAATTTTACTGTTATCTGTATTTACCGTTATCTGTTTTATTTGCAG
>CAZWTC010000057.1:0-3799 GCA_964637175.1 uncultured Candidatus Peribacteria bacterium | reverse complement strand
ATTGGAAAATAATTTTACTGTTATCTGTATTTACCGTTATCTGTTTTATTTGCAGAGTCCTGCATCATAGAGCATTCTATAAAGCTCAAACAGCTTTATAGTTTTTTTGTAATTGCTGAGTCACGGAAACTCCTTGTCGAGCTGTTCGATAAGTCATTTGAGCTCTCGGAGGTTGTCTCCGTAGCTTTTGTCTATCTTGGTGAGATCAGAGAGTTTCATGATAGCGTTTTGTGTTAGATTGAGTCCGTCTTGCGTAGTGAGCGGTTTGTTCTCTCCCAAGCATTTATTACCGAGGACATCAGCGATCTGATTGACTTCATCGGCTGTCGCGCTTCTTCCGTAGACGAGAATCGTTATCTTGCCTTCATATTTGCTATTGGTGACATCAGAAAGCGTCGGCGATTTCACCTTACTGAATTCGAATTCCTTGATGGAGAAGATCGGTGAAAGCTGGAGCATGAACCTTTTGAGATTTTCAGCGCCGTTGATGCCAAAGTCGGTTCCCAAGAGATATCAGAAGGTAGGAATATTCCTATATCTTTCCCTGAATTTGTAATAGCACAATTCATCGGATTCGCCTTTGCAGGAAATGATGCTTTTGATCGTTTTGTCGATGATTTTGTCGTCGATGAGCGTATTCGTTCATCCATTGAAAATCCGATTGTAGAGATGATATCAGATGATCTTATCCTGATTCATATTTTTCCCTGATCCAAAAATCGGCGCATACTTGCTTTCCAACGCGGTGATTTCCTTTCCTTTTTCTGATTTGATCTCTCATCGGAGATAATAGAAGAATTCATTGATCAGAGAGATATTTTCCTGGTTGGAAGTCATGGAAAGCTTATCCGCCAAAAGCAGGAACGCACGTTTCGAGTTGGCGATAAATGATACCGTGATCGGCATGCTGAAGAATCATTTATTGTCTTCTGTAATGTCTCCTATATTCATATCGACGATGTCATTTGATTCATTATTGTCGCCGAGATTCTTGAAAAAATCTCATCGCTTCTGGAGCAAGGTGATATCATTGTACGGATTCTTTTCAAGGAAGTTGAGCCCGATCAGATTCGTATCGATCTTGTCGGTATATTTCTCTTTCCGGATATTGAGCGATGGAAGATACATGTATTGGAGCAAATAGGTATACGGCACTTGCAAAGCATCAAGATACTCAGTGTATTTGCTTATCTCTCATTGGGTCGTAGCATTTTCCTGGAGCAGATCGTTGATGGTATCAGAACCTTTCAGGATAGGCTGTGTAGCGGAATTGCTCGCCAATGTGCGCATGTCATAACTCGATAAGTTGATCAGCTCTGATGACTTTCCATTGAGATAGGTGATATTTTCATAGAGTTGCACAGCGAAATAGATGGCTAATCCCGTGGTTCAAAGCGCTATCAGAAGCATGACCTTGCTATTGTTTCTCTTGTCTTTGAAAAAATCGTATATTCCGCCGAGATATTTTTTGAGCACATCGAGAAAAGATGTTATCTTCTGCAGATCAATATTCATTCACGATTTTTCTGTCGTTTGAACTGTCATATCCGTGCTATTGCGAAGAAGTAAAATTAGGATCTATGTAATCGCTGATCTCTCTTTCTGAACTTTTCTGGATCGGAAGTACGAAATCCATCGTCGAGTTATTCACGGTAAAGACCGAGCTTCCTATCTTGATCACTTTTGGCGTGATCTTGATGGATTTTGCATCGATATTCTCTGAAATCACGAAGACGCTCTGTTTGATCAAGTTCAATAGATTGCTCAAGATAAAGATATGCGGATTGATGATCCCTTTTTTTATCAATGCTATCTCATCCTGTTTGAAGGTATTCACTTCGACGGTAAAGCTGATTTCTTTCTGTGTCGGATTATACTTTTTGAACGTGACAGAAAAACTAGGAATATCCGTCTGTTCGAGTTTGTTGTCTACGTAGTACATCATCTTCTTGAAAAAATTAGTATCCACCGGCGGCGTCTCCTTGTCTATAAGCGCATAATATCTATCGAAATCACCGACGAGATTACAGTCGTAATTGATTTCATACGGATTGAGATAACAGTTGTTGAGGTAGACGAGAATATCTTTTTCCCCTCTATCAGCGAATGTCTGCATTTTGCTCTGGACCTGACTTGTGGTCATATCAAGCGCATCCGCCACACTGGATACGAATGTATCTAAATAACTGAACACTTTGATCGCGCTGCTGAACTTGATGATCTCAAGGGAGATAAGATATTTCTTGATTGATGTTGAAGCATTTTGTGTCTGAAAGAGATCATAGATCTCCTGAGAAAAAAATCCGTATTTGGAGATGTTCTCTTTGAGCGTAGTCAGTTTCTGGGTATTTGCTACGAATATCGTGGAGAAATTATCGAGCGATTGCTGAAGGATATCGTTTTTCTGGATATAGCTCAGATTCGTGTCTTTGATGACTTTATTCACATTATCCGCTTCTCCGCTGCCGATGATCGACAATGACGTGTATTGTTGAGCAGCGCCGATATTCAGCGCTTTGTTGATGAACTGCTGTCCTTTTTTGTAGATATTTATATAGGTCTGATATGTCGCGTTTGGCACTGCCTGTGAAGCGAAATAGATATAACGGCTATACAGACGCAAAATTATTGATCCTATTCCGGTCACGAGAACGATAAAAAATGATATCAAGAATAATCTCCGATACTGATTATGATATTTGGATATCTTTCCACCCATGACACCGCTCGATCCCAATGAGACGTTACCTACGGATCATTCAGTCGCTTGGATTCTCATCCCAAGATCTTCAAGCTTCACTTCCTCTTTGGGAGCTTTGGTTTGTTCCTCAGCGTTGAGCTGGGAAATCACGCTTTCCTTGGGCTGTGTCGTTTCTAAATCATTGAGTTTGAGATTTCCCATCCCAGAAAAATCAGGCATGGACGCGCCCATTCCAGAAAAATCTGGTGCTGATGCGCCTGAATCATTGGTAATCGGTGTACGTGTTTCTTCTTTATCTTTTAGTTCTGTCATCGAGATTATGTAGAGTAAATCTCACAACTCTATTATACCTAGAACGCATGAAAAAACCAAAAAATGCCCGCTCCCGGACTATTTTAGATTGACAAAATCGCGAAAAATGACATGCTTTTCAGCAAGATTAAAAAAATCAGGACGACTATAAGCCCCCTGATCCACATAATATTTTTATTATTATTTCTTACGCCTTGATATTATATATAGCATAAGAATAAACATCATAAGAAAGCATGCAACAGTGCCACCCCAGAAGTCACCTTGCCAATCATATCCATAATCTTTATTAGTAGCAGCTACTGACTTTTTTATGAGTCCTTTTTCTTTAAAATTTGATTTTGCTGGATCATATTGATCACAAATAAAAGGAATAGATGTTGAATCGGTTTGCAGCATTTCCGTGGTGTAAATACCACCAGAAGGCACTGCACCATTTAACAAATCCTGAGCAAATGTTTTTTGGGTTGCAATTGTACTGAGTACAATCATTGCAATCAAAATAATTATTTTTTTCATACGTTTTTTTTATTTTTTATGTTTGTTTATATATCTTATATATTTTTCCTACTAAATGTCAATTATATCTAAAAAAATGACGATACCCATTCGTCATTCGTAATTTGTCATTGGTAATTTATTTATTAGCCTCTGAGCTTATATATGAGCTTAAATACCCGATACCAAAATTTATTCACCACGATATCGTAGCTTCCATAGAGCTCGCTCTTGGTTCCGCCAAGCGATTCTTTGAACGCTGAGACGCTGGCGAGCGGATGCTTGGAA
>CAZWTC010000056.1:0-5448 GCA_964637175.1 uncultured Candidatus Peribacteria bacterium | reverse complement strand
TTTCTATCAGGGGCTTGAGTTCTAGAGTTTCCCCCGCGCGAGCGGGGATGGTCCCTATCAGGGTATGCGCAACGCAGCATCCGATGAGTTTCCCCCGCGCGAGCGGGGATGGTCCCGTGGACAGCATCGGGGATCTGGACCGGCGCACGTTTCCCCCGCGCGAGCGGGGATGGTCCGTAAGCTCCGTGTACGCTTTCTAGGGGATTCACGTTTCCCCCGCGCGAGCGGGGATGGTCCCGATATCAAGCCGGTCAAGTTCGGCACGGCTACGTTTCCCCCGCGCGAGCGGGGATGGTCCCTGCACGGCAAACCGGTTCCGCATGTCTGAGTCGTTTCCCCCGCGCGAGCGGGGATGGTCCCGAAAAATACTCCCGACACAGTAAACGTGATTGGTTTCCCCCGCGCGAGCGGGGATGGTCCCACCCAGTGCGATCTGCCAGGCCTTGCCTCACGGTTTCCCCCGCGCGAGCGGGGATGGTCCCTGGAGGAATTGTTCGAGAAGGCCACACAGCCCGTTTCCCCCGCGCGAGCGGGGATGGTCCCCACCGGCAGGCCGATTCGTGCCGTAGGTCGTGGTTTCCCCCGCGCGAGCGGGGATGGTCCCTATTGCTCAATCGTCAGAGCGTGGATCATCAAGTTTCCCCCGCGCGAGCGGGGATGGTCCCCGAGCCGCGCGCGCAGTGCGGTCATCCGCTCAGTTTCCCCCGCGCGAGCGGGGATGGTCCCCATCATGTAGCAGTCGCGGTATCCACAGATCAGTTTCCCCCGCGCGAGCGGGGATGGTCCCGGCGTTGGACATTTCGATGGGCAAAAAAATACGTTTCCCCCGCGCGAGCGGGGATGGTCCCTGATGCTTGGCGCTGTAGCTGGGTTCGCTTTCGTTTCCCCCGCGCGAGCGGGGATGGTCCCCTGGGCCACAGGGTGAACCTGGACCACAGGGGGTTTCCCCCGCGCGAGCGGGGATGGTCCCTGAACGTCGCGCACGAAAGCGCCAGCACACCGGTTTCCCCCGCGCGAGCGGGGATGGTCCGCAAGGCCAGCCGGCGTAAGGGGAAGCATATGCGTTTCCCCCGCGCGAGCGGGGATGGTCCCAGATGCCGGAGTGGTGCATCTACATCGAGACGGTTTCCCCCGCGCGAGCGGGGATGGTCCCTTCCGCATGCTGCGCGCCATTGCGACCAGTCGGTTTCCCCCGCGCGAGCGGGGATGGTCCCCATTGGGCCTGGATTTGCCAGGCTACGGCTCGGTTTCCCCCGCGCGAGCGGGGATGGTCCCGATGCCTCTATCGCGGCTGACATTGCGGCCAAGTTTCCCCCGCGCGAGCGGGGATGGTCCCTGTTATTCGTTGCGTCATATTCCGCAGCTAGAGTTTCCCCCGCGCGAGCGGGGATGGTCCCTGCTACTCTATGCAGTCCATTCCGCAGCTAGAGTTTCCCCCGCGCGAGCGGGGATGGTCCCTCGATCACGGCGATGGCTCGCTCGGGCGGCACGTTTCCCCCGCGCGAGCGGGGATGGTCCCTGTGGCGCAGTTCAGTGATGCAGAGAAGCGGGGTTTCCCCCGCGCGAGCGGGGATGGTCCTTGCAGGTTGGTGCTCATGGGTCAGCTCATTGCGTTTCCCCCGCGCGAGCGGGGATGGTCCCACGGCACGCTTTGGCGCATTCCCTGGCAGCGGGTTTCCCCCGCGCGAGCGGGGATGGTCCCGAGTACAAGCGCGGGCAGGCAGAGGTGCAGGCGTTTCCCCCGCGCGAGCGGGGATGGTCCCTATGCTGCGAATGTCGTTGCAGAACACGAGTAGTTTCCCCCGCGCGAGCGGGGATGGTCCCACGCCGGCTACAAATCGCAGCAGGCACTGGCGGTTTCCCCCGCGCGAGCGGGGATGGTCCCTGGGCGCGGCATGGCTGCAGCAGTACGCGCGCGTTTCCCCCGCGCGAGCGGGGATGGTCCCTGCGGGCCTTGATGCTATGGGCATTGCCTGGCGTTTCCCCCGCGCGAGCGGGGATGGTCCCTATGGCACTTCATCAGCGGCGAATGGGTTGCGGTTTCCCCCGCGCGAGCGGGGATGGTCCCCCGGCTGCGCGACGCAACGCTGTCCCTGATCGGTTTCCCCCGCGCGAGCGGGGATGGTCCCCGTGCGCAGTCATCCGACCACGGTAGCCCAGTGTTTCCCCCGCGCGAGCGGGGATGGTCCCAGAAGGGGCCATACGCGCAAAGGCCAAGAAGTGTTTCCCCCGCGCGAGCGGGGATGGTCCCCTAGAAACAGTCACTGGAAAAACAATCACGGTGTTTCCCCCGCGCGAGCGGGGATGGTCCCCTGGACCACAGGGGCCGAAGGGAGACACTGGGGTTTCCCCCGCGCGAGCGGGGATGGTCCCTACCGGGTGGACGGCAAGCAGAAGACCGTCACGTTTCCCCCGCGCGAGCGGGGATGGTCCCCCAATTGCAAAAAAAACACCCCGACCCATGACGTTTCCCCCGCGCGAGCGGGGATGGTCCCTTGCTGGACCAGCCGGGCGTTCCGTGCACAACGTTTCCCCCGCGCGAGCGGGGATGGTCCCTGGCGGCGAAGGGAACAGCGAACAAGGCCATCGTTTCCCCCGCGCGAGCGGGGATGGTCCGCGTCAGAGCCGGCGCAGGCATATGGAGGCGATGTTTCCCCCGCGCGAGCGGGGATGGTCCCTCACCATGCGCAATGTCGGTCGCACGATGAGCGTTTCCCCCGCGCGAGCGGGGATGGTCCCCCGTGGTGACGCATTTGCGCACGGTGCAGCCGGTTTCCCCCGCGCGAGCGGGGATGGTCCCACGGTGGCAGCGCCAGAGGTCAGTCCAAGAACGTTTCCCCCGCGCGAGCGGGGATGGTCCCGAGCCAGGAGCCAGGAAGCACAGGGTAGGGTTGTTTCCCCCGCGCGAGCGGGGATGGTCCCTTAAGGGAGAGACACCAAATGCAATCGCAGATGTTTCCCCCGCGCGAGCGGGGATGGTCCCAGACCAGGATTGCCCTGCCGTGCTGCGCCGCAGTTTCCCCCGCGCGAGCGGGGATGGTCCTTCAAGGTGGCCAGCGCGCTGAGCTACTACAAGGTTTCCCCCGCGCGAGCGGGGATGGTCCCTCGAGGTGACCTACGGAGGCTTCATGGAAGCCGTTTCCCCCGCGCGAGCGGGGATGGTCCCTGGGAACCAACATGGAAGAACTGAAGAAGAAAGTTTCCCCCGCGCGAGCGGGGATGGTCCCCAGTTCGAAAAGTCGCGGCCGGCGTCGCCAGCGTTTCCCCCGCGCGAGCGGGGATGGTCCCTCGCCAAGACCAAGATGGCGAAAAGCGTCTATGTTTCCCCCGCGCGAGCGGGGATGGTCCCCTGGCGCTGACCACCACCTGGGCCATGGGCCGGTTTCCCCCGCGCGAGCGGGGATGGTCCCTGCACCGATGATCGCGATCAGTGCTTTTCTCCGTTTCCCCCGCGCGAGCGGGGATGGTCCCCAGCCGCGCGATGCGCGTGGGCGGTGGACGGCGTTTCCCCCGCGCGAGCGGGGATGGTCCCGACCCGGTTGCCATTGCACAAAGCAACGAGAAGTTTCCCCCGCGCGAGCGGGGATGGTCCCGCCGCGCGGCCACGCTTCCGTGTACACGACGAGTTTCCCCCGCGCGAGCGGGGATGGTCCCGAGGCCGAGCAGGCGCAGGCCGACATGCAGCAGTTTCCCCCGCGCGAGCGGGGATGGTCCCTTGGCTCCAGCATCAGGGCCGTTCTGCGCGAAGTTTCCCCCGCGCGAGCGGGGATGGTCCCCACGGCTTTGCAATCCATTCCAGCACCTGATCGTTTCCCCCGCGCGAGCGGGGATGGTCCCAGCATCACCGGCGACAAAATCCAGGCTGGAACGTTTCCCCCGCGCGAGCGGGGATGGTCCCCAGCTTCTCCGACGCTGCTACCAAGCTGTCTAGTTTCCCCCGCGCGAGCGGGGATGGTCCCAAACAGGGCGCGATGTGCTCGATCTACGTGGAGTTTCCCCCGCGCGAGCGGGGATGGTCCGCTGTCTACCGCACTGTCTGCGCTGGTGACGTGGTTTCCCCCGCGCGAGCGGGGATGGTCCCCGCGCGCGGCACAGGTGGCTTCGGCAGCACGGGTTTCCCCCGCGCGAGCGGGGATGGTCCCACCTCAATGTGCTCCCGGTTCTCCTGCAACCAGTTTCCCCCGCGCGAGCGGGGATGGTCCCACGTCTGCGAGCGGCCATGAGTGTGCCCATTGGTTTCCCCCGCGCGAGCGGGGATGGTCCCTGGTCAAGATCAGCCTGCCGCAAGACCCGGGGGTTTCCCCCGCGCGAGCGGGGATGGTCCCACGCCATGGCGCAGGCCGCAGACATTGACGCCGTTTCCCCCGCGCGAGCGGGGATGGTCCCAATGATCAAGACCATTTTTAGCAGACTGCGCGGTTTCCCCCGCGCGAGCGGGGATGGTCCCGGCATGCACCAGCGCCAAGTCATAGTGGCGCAGTTTCCCCCGCGCGAGCGGGGATGGTCCCCAGCTGCAAAGCGCACAAGAGTACGCACCCATGTTTCCCCCGCGCGAGCGGGGATGGTCCCCAGGGCTGGCACACGGCCGTGGCCACCAGCGCGTTTCCCCCGCGCGAGCGGGGATGGTCCCTTGGCCCAGGCGTCCAGCGTGGCGTAGCGGATGTTTCCCCCGCGCGAGCGGGGATGGTCCATAGGCGCTCGATGTGCACATGGTCGCGGCGCTGTTTCCCCCGCGCGAGCGGGGATGGTCCCGCAGCCATTGCAGGTAAGCCCGCCTCCCGCTGGTTTCCCCCGCGCGAGCGGGGATGGTCCCCTGCTGATCGATCCGACAATCACCGAATTCTGGTTTCCCCCGCGCGAGCGGGGATGGTCCCAGAATCTCGGCTGTGTACTGTGCGATCTCCTGGTTTCCCCCGCGCGAGCGGGGATGGTCCCTGCTCCGGCACGTTGATCGACGTCATGCGAACGTTTCCCCCGCGCGAGCGGGGATGGTCCCTTACGCATCGACGGCTCAGACGGCCGCGAACAGTTTCCCCCGCGCGAGCGGGGATGGTCCCATGGTCAACGCCGAACACATCGACGCTTACCAGTTTCCCCCGCGCGAGCGGGGATGGTCCCACGGCTGCTGCGATGAACGATCCGTCCGCTCGGTTTCCCCCGCGCGAGCGGGGATGGTCCCTGACCGGCAGCATGGTAGATACCCGTGCCGTGGTTTCCCCCGCGCGAGCGGGGATGGTCCCCTGCCCAAGTGGCGAGCCGCCATTCAGGCCGGGTTTCCCCCGCGCGAGCGGGGATGGTCCCGA
Source organism: uncultured Candidatus Peribacteria bacterium (assembly GCA_964637175.1). Classification (GTDB taxonomy): domain Bacteria; phylum Patescibacteriota; class Gracilibacteria; order Absconditabacterales; family Absconditicoccaceae; genus CAJBLF01. The sequence goes on along the minus strand of CAZWTC010000056.1, from coordinate 145 downwards.
ATCGGAGCCGAGGGAGCTTCGGTACAAGGGGTTTCCCCCGCGCGAGCGGGGATGCAGGTCAGCGATGCATCGTTGACGCGCCCAAGCACTGGTTTCCCCCGCGCGAGCGGGGATGCAGGTCGCCCATCACCTACTTATTACGGGT
>CAZWTC010000055.1:0-5693 GCA_964637175.1 uncultured Candidatus Peribacteria bacterium | reverse complement strand
ATGTACTGATGTAGATAAATTAGATCTCTATCAGAATATTTTGTATAAAAAAACAAAGAAAACCTCGCTCAAAAGGTCATCTTTTGTGCATGCCAAATATGTTGTCTACACCATGATATTTGCGATATTGATCGTGGGAATGTACGGAGTATACTTTATCAACAACGGTAGCTTGCAAGACAACAAGCGATTTGCCATCAAATCACCTACTACAAACACCGCACAAGCGGATTATATAGCGCAAGTGGTAGACTTCAACGGAAACTTTTTCATCGAACATAACGGCGTTTTAGCGACTACCAGCAACATCGGGAACGGTGACACTATCTTACTCAAACAATGATCGCAATTAGTCTTTGAGATCAATAGCGGCACGCAATCCAAAATCATCGGTCCAGCTAAATTAGTGATCCAAAAGACCAACACAGAAAACTATAAACTCAATCTGATCTATGGAAACTTCCTTCAGATGGAAGGAAAACAGACCAAAACCCAGACGATCGAACTCGCTATCAACGATATTGTCGTCAAACAGCAAGACAGATCTCAACCGCTCAACTTCAAATTCATAAAGAACGGAAAAAACCAGATCTTCCAAAACAACGGAGCGAACATCATCGTCACCAAAAGCAATGGAGAAGACAAGACAACGACGATAAGCAACAAACAGGTGGTCGCCATCCAAAACAACGACATAAAGGTCTTTGCAAACATAGATAGTTTCACCAAAGCTATCCAAGAAAAAAACATCTCTCAGACATTCTCATTGGCGGAAGAGACAATAGCTTCAGGGACAAGCGACAAAGAAGAGATTGCTTTGCTCAGCTTATTAAATACTCCGCAGATCACGCAAAACACAGAAGAGATCACAAAAGATATTTCAGCGACGCTGAGCGATGAAAAAAAGATTTTGGAGCCGGCTCAAGACGAAAAAATAAACGCTAGCCTTTTATCTGAATTTTATACTCCAGAGCTCAAAGAAATCGAAACCGCCTTTATTGAAGGAAACAACGAGACATTCACCATCGCATTCGGCAAGATAGAAAGAAGGATACAGACGATAGAGCAAGGATTTGATATGATATATACAAAACAATCTTGAGATGCCGCAGCAAAACTTCAAGGACTGCAGTCAGCCATCAAAGCCATCCAAGAAAAAATAACTGCCGACTACAATGTTCCGCCAAAATACAACGAAAATCTCAAATCCATAACCAATTCACTCAACAGCATCCTCGCACAATGATTCGGAACCGCTGTCCATGATGCAGCGACAGGAGCAAATGAAACAACACAGGAATAATAATTTAATTGAGACGCAATAAAAACTTGAAGCATTGAAAGTTTTTATGACGTCGAAATTATACCGATGATTTTTGATATATAAAGTACGAATGCCAATGAAGTAATTTATATTTTCAAAAACAATCGGTACTCAGTTTTTTTAAAAAATAACAGAATTCTATGCTTATTTTTTTTTATAAAAACGATGGCAGAAAACTCAGACAAATAATTACCTGATTACTCAAATCATGAGCAGCTACCACCATCAGAAGGATTAATTACGCCCAATCCTATACCCTTCACGACAACAAAATTCAAAAGACCGAAGAAAAAGCGGTCATCGTAGAATATACAGCAGAAAATGAATGAAAAGTGGAATCCTTATTGAAAAAATCAGATATCAAAGAATTTAAAATAATTTAATGAAGAACTAATAACTAATAAAAACAAATAACGATGGATTTATACTTTTATAAACTACAGTAATTTACAATAGTCCATAGTAAGACCGTTCCGACATTTTTCATTATTCCCAGCTCTGCTGGACTTCGCATTTTTCATTATTCATTAATCTAACTACTCTTTGCAAAAAGGAGTTTTTTTTGTATAGTATCATACAATTCCTTTTACCTCATCCCTGATTTCATGCTAAAAAAACTGCTTATAGGTATTTCCATAGGATTGGTAGCTTTTTGAGGGCTGTATCTGTATTTTCTGTACGTGGGCGATCCGAGCGCTTTGCGGAATCGGATACAAAACCATCAGCTCTATACAGCGATTTTTTTCGCTTCCATAGTAGCGATATATATGTTGCAATGACGCAATAAGCTATTCAATTTTTTGATTTTCGTCATTGTGCTGATCAATCTCTTCATCTTATGAGACGCCTTTTTCAGGAACAATATCGGACTGAATAGCGGACAGTTCATCACCTTATTCTGACTTATCGTAGTCGCATTGGCGGTAACCTATATCACTCACCGAATACGTTATATCTTCATGGCCATCATCGGTCTTGGTATCGCATTCATTTTATTGACCGGTGTACTTCCTCTGTATGAAACTATGCCGAGCATCAGCGATTTCATCCAATCCCAAAAAGCAAAAATCATCAATCGATGAGGGAACGATGAGGGGTCTTTGGTCATAAAAAACGCTTTGGGAACAAAAGAGATTCCGCTCAACGAATTGAAGGAAAACGATATAGACCTTTCTCAAAAAACGCAGATAAGCTTCATTTCCAAGACAAAGACAGGATTGGAAAAGCTATTCATTGACCTAGGGAACGGTTCTTTCATCAACATCAATCCGCAATCAGCTGTTACCTTGGAACAATCATGAAACCAGACCATAATGCAGATCCTTCAAGGAAACATTGAATATTATACACCCAAAGAGCTTTCTTGAGCGCTTCAGCTCATAGGAAAATATAAAGGGAAAAATATCCAGGATATCAAAAATACGGTGCGATCGAATTTGTCCGATCAATTCGAGCAAAAGAAAGAGGATTTTTTCATCAATCAGATAGGGGGTGCTATGATTCTCAATCCGGTTATTGATAAAGTCATCAGATTTTTCATAAATATACTCTATAGCATAAGCCCAAAAAGCTATCAAAACAATTTAGCGAATTATAACAATATCCAGCAATATTTCGGCAGATCCATCACAGGTGAAATTACGACAGCGACAACCGGAGAAAGCCTCAGAAGCATGATCAATGATATCATGGGACAAGTCAGAAAATGAGCTGGCGAGACAAAAATCAATCAGCGATTGCAATAATTTTTCAATCAAAAAAAGCCCGAACTGGTGATACCAAAATCCGGACTTATACAAGATAACTAATAGCCTTCATATTGATTAATTTTTTCTTATTGGTTTTTTCCTTTGTTGATTTTTTCTTTCTTTTATAGCTTTCCTCTTGTAGTGATTTTTGACGGCTCTCCGCATTTTTTTTCGAAGATTTGATTTTCTCATGATATATAACCTCCTTTCTGATTTGGTTTATGTTTTCCGTGAATATACTGTTTACGCTCTTTTAAGCAAGATTTTTATCTAACACGGAAAAATCCTTGGTCATAAGGTCTGCATAGAGCGCTTCATATTTTTTGCCTATAGCTGGCCATCTCTTGATATACGAAGATGAGAGAAGCTTGGCATGGAGGCTTTTGAAATCCTGAAGGGAGAGTCATTTCAAAAGATTTTTCGCCCATCCGGTTCACGCATTTTGCATATAGCAATAATAGGCAATCATGGCAGGATCGTTTATTCCCTCATTCACGGCATTGGTGATATAACGTTGGATATCGGTTTCCGTGAAATCATCCATGATCTTTTGGAATTTTTCATCTTGCATGAGCGTCTGAAATTTAGTGATTTTTCCCGTATCTCGTTGAGTGGTCCATAAGATGTTATTTGATAAATCCTTGAATTCGTCACCCATGATCGTCGAAAATTCAGTAGGATAGCTTGTCTGCATCTTCACAAGAAGATCCTTGGCTCTGTCCTTATGCCATTGCAAAAGTCACAAAGAAACGCCGTTTACATCATACGGATTCACTGAATCATATTTTCACGCGCTTTCTCAAGCGATGATGGTGTTTTTTATATATCCGATAAACTCTTTCTTGGTTGATATCGTTGTAATCGTTTCGGGATGATAGGTGGTATCATTACCATCGGTAAGGTCTGAAGGGGTCTTTGTTGTGGTGACAAAATTCACAGGAGAAAGTAGTCCGATATTCACTCCTTCGATGAAATACTTATCACCGACCAAACCGCCCATGACAGCCAAGGCGAATGAATTTTTATCTATATTCTTGGACAAAATGAAATCATCGCTAGGATCGGCTAAGAGAGGGATAATATACATGAGATACTGATCCACAAAAGCGTTTTTATCGGTGATTTTATGTATATCCACATGTTCGCCGGTATCATCACTGACTATCGCATAATTAGCGAATGCATTCACTATGGCAGGATTTAGTGTTGCTGTGTCTATATTGTCTACAAGAGATTTTTTTAGTCCGGCATAGTCGGCGGGAATCTTAGCTTTTATGATAGCTTCTTTGGTGGTATCTGAAGCAACCAATCAGCAAGTTTTCCATGTGCTGGTGGGTGAGTCATTGGTGATAGCTACATCGGCATTCTTCTGAAAATCGGTATAGGCTGCAGCCACAAATGCATTATCTATATTCAGTTCATCTAGCTTCTCCTTGATATATTCCTTATGAAGTCATGATAATCCGCCACGGAAGCCTAAAACTCATAATACAAAATTCATCACCCCTCCATCCTTCTTCTCTCCCAAAATATCAGTAGGAAACTTCATATCAACCATTTCGCCGAGATTTCCAAAAAAAGGGATATTGATATCCAAAAAGCCTGCAATCTTATCGATGAGTTCTGATGCCTTATCCTTGAACTTTCCTCTCGTATCAAGAAGGCTATCAGCGGTTTTGAGAGATTTTTGTATGGCTGTGATGGTCTTTTCGGTTATGACATCAGAGATTTTATCGCTATTTACGATTTTCTTAAATTCATCTTCTCATGCATGGACATCAAAAGCTGTCGAGGAATTCAAGGTCAATACATTCGCAATATCAAGGGTATCTATTTGAGCCTGGTTAGATCGAACAGGTTTATTCAACAGCAGCTTGAATTGATGAGGATTCATAAGCTCTGGAATGTTTTTTGAACCGATAATGATGTTTTTCTTATCAGAGAGATACCAGGTCAGATTTTGGACTTTATTCGCAAGCACAAAAAACTCATTGGCTGATCATAGTTTCCCGAAAGAGTTGTAAAGTCATTCAAACGCTTTCCCTGAGGATTTTGATTTTGTAGTGGAAAATGCCTCAAAAAATTCAGCGGATCAGTCTGCTCATTGTTTCGCCAGGGTCTCCATCATAGCAAATTGGATACCTACGCTCATGCTGTTTTTGATGTTATTCGAAAATCCATCCAATTCTTGATCCAAATATTTCCTTACTACTTTATCTATATTCAAAGCAAAGGTTTCTACCTTATTTTCAGATCACAATACCGTTAAAAGCTTATCGTGCATCTTGCTTTCTTTCATGACTTCATATGCCCGTTTAGGAGTAACTTCAACAGTATCAATCACTTCGTTTTTCAGATTGCTTGTTTCTATTTTTGTCTGTAATTGGGTCAAATCTTTCTTTTCAGGAGAAATATCGGAAATAAGATTCTCCTTTTTCACTTCTGGATGTATGGGCTGTAATTCACCATTAACCATAAACTTCCAAAAATAATATATAAAGTATTATGATTATACTCTTTTTTTAAAAAAAAGCAAAAAATCTGACCAGAAATCAGACCTTCTTAACTTCTTTATATGGAGCAAGCGAAATTTTTTGAAGATTTTCTGCAGAACTATGCCC
>CAZWTC010000054.1:3612-5707 GCA_964637175.1 uncultured Candidatus Peribacteria bacterium | reverse complement strand
CATCAGCGTCGAAGACAATGGATCGTGAATAGAATTGTCAGATATGGATTTATTGTTTGAAAGATATGCGACCTCCAAGATTTATGGCGAGCAGGATCTTTTCAATCTCAGCAGCTACGGTTTCCGCGGCGAAGCATTGGCGAGTATCGCTGAAGTCAGCAAAACGACCATAATCTCCAAAACCGAATATAGCGAAATAGGAAGCAAAATCACGAAGCTGGGAATGGATCCCATCGTCAAACATCAGCCTGTAGGATTCGCTCATGGGACATTGGTCACCATTCAGGATTTATTTTACAATGTGCCTGCGAGGCTCAAATTCCTCAAATCTTCACAGACGGAATTCTTTTATTGCTACAATTATATCGTAGATATCGCAATCATGCATATCGACAAGACTTTTATTTTCAAAAAAAACGATAAAGTCGTGTTTGACCTTCAGCCGAGAGACTCGTTGATGGAAAGGCTTATGGATATCTACAAAAAAGATCGATCCAAACATATCAAAGAATTGCAGCATGCCAGCGAGGAATTATCGCTCTATGGTATCGTAGGGAATGCGCAGCTCTTGTTCTGATCCGCAGAAAATATCAAGATATATGTCAATAAAAGGCCAGTCCAGGACAAGGTTATCAGAAAAGCGCTCATGGACGCCTATTATAGGCAGATAGCGCCGGGCGAATATCCATTGGCATTGTTGATGATAGATGCTAAACCGAGTTTCGTGGACGTCAACGTGCATCCGAGAAAGCTTGAAGTGAAATTCGCTGATTCCAGAAAAGTCTATGATATCGTATATTCCAATGTCCAGCAAGCGTTAGGGGAGCAGAGAATCTCTACGATAAGCCAACAGTTTTCCAGATTGGAAATGCCGTCAAATGCTGCTCCAGAATTATCATCCATGTTCGGGGCTCAGGATTTCGGCAATGTGAATCAGCCGGCCGTCACGCAAGCATCGATGTTTTCTCCGAGCGAGCAAGAGCAATTACGGGATAAGGAAATAGGCGATTACAAAGTCATCGGGCAATTACGGAATTCCTACATCATATTAGAATCCTCAGAGGCGCTGTATTATATCGATCAGCATGCATTAGCCGAGAGAATCCTTTTTGAAAAGATAAAATATTGAATAAAGAATCCTGAATGATCTTCTTCGGAAATCCTTCTTCAACCCATCACCATAGAGGTCACGAACATCCCGAACCTCGACGAAAAATTGGATGAAATAAATGCCTTGGGATTCGATGTCTCTATGATAGGAGAAAATAAGGTCGCCATCTATTCTGTCCCGCAAGTATTTTCCGTCTACAAGATCGACATGGAAAAGATATTCAATCATATCCTCTACTTGGAAACGATCACTTTTGATTATATCTTGGATAAGATTTTCGCTACTCATGCGTGCAAAGCCTCTATCAAAGCAGGGGATAGGCTTTCTTTGCCGGAGATGACCAACTTAGTGAAAGACTGATTTGCAAGCATTCCGTGACTTTTTGTTTGTCAGCATGGCAGGCCATTTTTCATCAAAACGGAAAAATGAGATATCGATAAATTCTTTGACAGATAAACGATGGAATATGACTAATCTTCGTAAAAAGAATAGGTTGGAGTTATTCTTGTATAAAGAAGGATATTTTTTCGTAACCATAAATGTCCAAGATCATAAGTGTGTTTTTTGAGATGTTGTTAATGAAGAAATGAATCTTAATGCATACGGGAAAATAGTAGAGGAATCTCGATTTGATTTACCAAATCACTATGAGAATTGCGAATTAGCTGATATTGTAATTATGCCAAATCATATCCATGCAATACTACATATAGAAAAGGTTGTAGGGGAGGGTTTCAAACCCTCCCTTACGAACAACCAGAAAAAACATGATTTACCAGAAATCATTCGTTGATTTAAAACATTTTCATCTCGTAGACTTCATGATATTTGATGTAGTGGTTTTAAACGACAAAGATCATTTTATGATCATGTTATTCGTAATGAAGAAGATCTTTTGAGGATACAAAAATATATTGAATTGAATCCATACAAGTGGAAAAATGATGAATATTATATATAAAAAAGACGTGGTAAAATAAAAAA
>CAZWTC010000054.1:0-3602 GCA_964637175.1 uncultured Candidatus Peribacteria bacterium | reverse complement strand
GCAACTGTTCGTTATGTATGCTAAGCGAATATCTATCTGATTTCTATTTGATATCCCGTCAATTGAGTCGCTAATTTGACATTAGAAGCTCATTTTCCGATAGCTAACGCTTTTTGGCTTTCATCCATCGTAACGATGGCTTTGTTCTCTATGATTTCTACATTATTGATCTGTGCGGGTTTAAGGCAGTTTTTGATTAATTGGACGGGATCGTCTGAATCTTCTACGAAATCTATCTCTTCTCCATCAAGCAGGGAAAGCACGGTATTGATTCTATCTCCTTTGCTTCCTACCATCACGCCGACCGGATCGACTTTTTCTTCATTGGAATAGACGATGATCTTTGTCCTTTTCCCAGGTATCCTTACGATCTTTTCTATGGCTACGACACCTTCTTCGAGTTCTGGGACTATTTTCCTCAAAATCGCTTCGATGTATTCAGTGGTGGATTGGGTTATCTCAAGGACGATACCGCCTTGTCATTTGGAAATCTGTTTCAATAATACGAATATCTCTTCGCCTGGTTCATATATCCTATTTGGTATTTGTCCATCAGCTTGCAATACGACTGCAGTCCCTTCGATGTCCAAAATGACGCTATCAGCATGTACTCTGATGACTCTTGCTTTGAGCAATTCTCCCTGTTTGTTCTGGAATTTTTCGTAGAATCTTTCTCTTTCGATGCCTTTCAGGCTTTGTTTGATGGTCTGTGCAGCAGATTGAGCAGCGATCCTGGAAAGTTCAAGCGTATCAGGAGTGACGTTGATCAGAAGCTTTTCTCCCATAGTTGCATCTTTTCTGATTTTCTTGGCGTCAGCAAGGGTGATCTGTATTTCAGGATCTTCGACTTCCTTGGCTACTTCAAGTTCCCTATAGATAGTCACGGTTCCATCGTTTTCGATATTTACGATGATGTCGGATTTTTTGTACTGAGGATAATCTTTTTTGAATCCTGATTTGATACCTGCTTTGACGATCTCAAGGACTTGGTACGGATCGAATTTATAATCATCTACAAGCTGCATGATAGCTGCTTGAATGCTTTTTCCATCTAATCTCATGTGTTTTTTTTGGAGTAAATAAAAAATAGGATAATCTTATTATCCTATACTGAGGATAGAGATTTTAAATAAATTTGCAAGAGTATTACAATTTCTGCAATAGATCCGTGATAATCGAATTATAGACGTTCATGCCTTCATCGGTGAGCCTGAGTTTTTTCCCATCATATTCCACCAATCCTGCTCATGCGTAATTCTTTATCAATCATTCGTAATTAGCGACTAGAACTGACGTGAATTTCTTTATATCCGAAATGCCCTCGCGTGTCCTGAGCCTGAGAAAGAATTCTTCAATTAATATATCTGACGCATTCAACACGTGGACTTCTTTTTCATCGATCCGATTCCCTTCGATATATTGTTTGATATCTCACGTATTTGTTCGGCGGACGCCGAACGGTTGAAACGTTGAAATGTTGAAATGTTGAAATGTTTTTGGATTGTGTAGTATTCATTGCTGATTGAAAAATGAGGCAGCAGATAGTCCTAATCCAAGATAATTTTCCATGTTCCGATAGACCATATTGTGGATAGAGGCTTTGCCGGCAGCAGCGAAGTTGGAGATCTCATATCTCATAAATCATGCATCTTCGATCATCCCTTTCAATAGCAAGAATTCTTCCATGATCTCTTCATCACTGCCGTAATAAGATGGATTAGACGGTAAAGATGGATTAGAACCTATCCCGTCTATTCCAACTAATCCGTCTGTTTTTTTTGTTCCGTCTTTTTTGTTTTTTAGTCCTTCCAGCGTATACAGCGAAATGCTGTCTGCGTATCCGCTTGCGAGGAATTTCTGCAAAAAATCACGTTTGAATTCATGCCGCAATTGTTTGAATCCATTCTTGCTGATCTGGAATTTGCCGAATGCGATAAAGTCAAAATTGAAGACATTGTTCTCTTGTTTGAGCTTTGCAAGCGCTCTGAGAAATTCGATAATCTCGGAAAATGTATATGCTCTTCACGTAAGTTTCAAAACTTCATCATCAAAACTTTGTATTCAGAAACTATATCTTAGTCTAGAAACTTTATCATATTTTTTATTCATCACTTTAACAAAATCCAAGACTTCCTCTTCAGGATACGGATTGAGTTCGATGCTCAGCTCTGCTAAATCTTCCAAATTAAATTTGGTCCTGATGTGTTCGATGATATCGATAATCCTTGATGATCAGATCCTGCTCGGAGTTCCTCATCAGAAATATAATGTTTTGATATCTTTATCTTGTAGCTGTTCTGCATAATGATCAATCTCTTTTTTTAACGTTTCGACATAATTCGTAATCAGCAATTCGCTATTTTCCAACTGAAAAATAGGCAAACTATTAAATGAACAATAGGCGCATTTGCTTGCACAGAAAGGAATGTGGACGTATAATGATAACATAATTTCAATTAATAAATAATAACTAACAACTAACAATTTCGGAAACGTATTGATTAATTATTCTTCAATGTTTTTAAACTGGATATTAATATCTTTAAAATTTCATATCATAATTGATAATTATCATTGTATTGATCTTCTGTGATGTAAGAAGTATCTTTTAATATATCTAATCGATATAATGTTTCATTTGCTTCTTTAAGAGCTATATTCATTTTGCTGATAAAATCAGCTTTTGATTGTCAAAATTCAGCTTCACGGATTAAAGCTCAAATGCTTGTTCATGATCTGATTAGCTGTTTGCTAAGTATAAATTCTTTTTGTTCTTTAGTTAAATGCTGATAAAGTTTTACGATTTTTATACTAAATTCATAGCATTTGGTTTTGAGAATATTTTCTTTCATAATCTATGAATAAAAAATAAATTCCATAATTGTTAGTTATTAATTGTTAGTTGTTAGTTGATCTAGCAAGATCAAGTCCTTCTCCGTATTCGAATTTTCCGAGTTTGGATCAGATTTTATCCTTTTTGCAGTACTGTTTATAGTCGAGGACTTTCTGCTTCCTGACTTCCAGCGATTCTTGTGATATCACGCCAGGACCTCCGATGCATCATCATTCACACGCTAAAATATCAAGGAATCTGATATGCTGATCATTTTTGAATTGTTGGAATCCTGCATCAAGATTCTTTGGACCATCGACGACAAGGATTTGCTCCTTATCTACAATGCCTTTGATATGCAAGCTATCGGCAACGCCTCATGCAAGCGGATAGACCTTGGTATAATCATTGTAGAATTTGTCGAAATCCGGCGTACCGTCTTCCGTGACAGAATAGGTGAACGTTTTTTCCGGGATGGCATGCTCTTGGTAATGATCGAAAATGGCTTGCAGCTCTTTGAATGTTATCGCATAATCGATGCCGTAGTGCTTCGCTTCCATTTTCTTGGCTAGGCATGGTCAGACGAATAAGGTCTTGTATTCGGGTCCATATGTTTTCTTTACGAATCTATGCATGATCACCATAGGCGAAGCGACGTTGATGATGTATTCTTTGAGCTCGGGATATTTTGCTTCTATCATTTTCACCACGGTAGGGCAGTTTGGACAGATATATCTCTTCTCAGGATTTTCTTTGAGAATTTTCTCAT
>CAZWTC010000053.1:1888-5808 GCA_964637175.1 uncultured Candidatus Peribacteria bacterium | reverse complement strand
TTTTTGTTTTCATAACATAAGTTTTTTTAGTGAAACAATACGGTTAATTATAGAAAAAATAATAATTCATATAACCATAGTTCACCTCCTTTCTGTTTTATTTGTGTTTATGCCGTATATATACGGATTTGCATGAAAAAATCAAGGAAATAGAGAGATAGTAAAATTTATTTTATCAGCTTCGCCACGACCATAATCCTCTTATTATCTGTACCGAGCGGATAACATCACATCAAGGTGATATAGCTGCCGCCGGCATTTTGGTAAGTCATATATTGGGCGTTTACTTGCTTAGGTGAGACGATGAACAGGTCGATGACTTTATATTCATACAGATTCCCTTCTCGTAATATTTGGATTAAGGTGCTATCTTTGAGCTTCGGAAGATCTTTGAAGATGGTTCCATACGGATTGGTTTTCCGGACTACGTAGCTGGTATGTCAGAACAGCAAGGTATTCCCCTCCTCTCCTGGAGCCGGCGTTGTCGGATATTTTACGATTCATTCTTCAAGCTCTTTGTCGAAATCAGCTTTTGCGAAATCGGTCGGCGCCATATTTTCATTGGTGACGATAGGCACATCAAGCCCTAATGAAGGGACAATGATCCTATTGACGGGCGGTACGGTATTGAATGAAAAATTATAGTCCATCAGGTGAGATTGGAGGGTCTCTTCCGTAGAAGGAGTAAGCGTATTGGCATCTGTGGTCTGTTGATAATTTTTGAGTAATCATTGGATCTCTACATCATCTTTTTCCGCAGTATCTACGATAGCAGAGATATTATTATCTTCAGAGACTATGGACGTGCTGATAGGCGCAGAGGGATGAATCTCCTCAGCGAATAACGCGCGGAAATTATATGCGAATAAGTTGAGATTGGTGAAAACGAGGACAGCGACAAAAACAGCACCAAAAAATAGTGCAAAAGTCCTGATTTCACGAAAAAATCAACGTTTTTTTGGCTGTGCTACATGATGATCATGGGAATACATACTAACTAACGTAAATGCTAAATGCTAAGTTCTAAGTTCTAAGTTGTAAATATAAACAACAAATACTGAATACGTAATTCAATTATATCTACATTTTTCCAAAAGCCAAAAAAATCAGATACAAACAATCAGTACAACTTGACAGACAAAAGAAAAGATATTAAATACTAGATAGACTACTACTTAAAATGGCGCCATCATTAATGCAATGTGAAAAAATATTTTTATTTATTTTAAAGCAAACCCCCTATATCCCCCTTAACAGGGGGATTTTATGGAAAAGATTTTTTTCCATAATCCCTCCCTGACAAGGGAGGGTTAGGGTGGGTTTGCTTATGTATGAATACAAAAAATACGCTAAATAACATAATGAATAAAAATTAAACATTGTTTTTTTGGAAGATTTTTTTATGCTTATCTCAGCCTTTTACTTAGCTGAACAAACAAGCTGCTCAATCTGATAGCTATCTCGTACAAAAATATCTGACCATTTCAGGACAGGCTCTTGAGCGTTTTTTTCAATAGCGGGAAAATGCTTATCAAAGCGCCTATCGGATCAGGGAAAAGCTTCCTGTTTTTTGACGGACCTATCTATGGTCTGTACAAATACAGCTCCAGAAACATCTTGAATACCAAGTCCAAAGACGGGTTCATCAAGCTTATCTGCGAAGTGAACCAGACCACCTATCTCATCATCAGGACGATAAAAAAAGGAAAATCCAAAGATTCCTGTGAATCCAAAGTATATAGCTTGGAAGGGAATCTGCCTGATTTCAACCAATATGCACCGATAGAAAACGATACAGACATCGAAAAGATATTGAAAGAGCATCCGGGGATCACCCGAGACGAAATAAGCTTCAAAAACGAAACCGATCTCCAACAGACGCTGCAAACGCTCTTGCCGCCTAGGGAAGTCATCATGAATACGATTTTCCTCATGCAGGATTCCGACAATATCTTTGAACTCACGCCCGTGGATAGGCTGACGATATTGAAAAACGTCTTCAATCTCATGGGCATCGATGAAGCCAAAGATGTGTTAGCGGACAAAAAAAGGGAGATCCGATACAAGATAAAATCCAAGACGGACATTTCCAAATATGACGAAAAGCTCAAAACGAATATCCAGAACTATCTTTTGACATTCGACAGCACAAAAGAGCTCTTGGACAATGCCATTGAGACAAAACCATACCAGCAATTTTTCGATGAACGGAAAATGATAGAAGAAAAGATACAGATTTCTGATTTTTCACTCAAGGATTTTCCTACAGACCGAGAACCGAAACTCCGTGATCATATCGATCAGAAAAAATCCCAGGAACAGAAATTGGATCATCAGCTGGAAAGCATCCAAAAAGACATCAGCCAAGAGCAGAAAAAGCTCAAGGAACGACAGACAGCGGAAAAAGAGCTTTCTGCGAGCATTACAGCACTGCAGAAAAAGATAGAAAGCATAGACGAAAAAAAGATAGAGACACGGAAACAGGAAAAAAACGAAATAGTGAAACAGCAGAATGATAGCGAATCGCAGATCCCTAAAAAAGATATCCGAAAGTTCATCACCCAGCAAGCGATAGAGACGGATATACAGAAAGAATCAGATATAACAGTCTTGAATAGTTATTTCTTGATACAAAAGCTCATCAACGAAGGAAAAAAATGAAGCGAAGAGATCAAAAATATCCAGTTACAGATACAGAACGAAGAATTGATGGCCAAAAACGAAGCAGAAAAAATAACGACACAGAAAAAATATCTCGAAGAGAAAATAATCGATCAAGAGCATCAGGTGAAAAATATATTGAAGACATTGAAAGAGCTGGAAAAGAGCATTGAAACCCAAGCGACTTTCGCTTGCGACAAGATCAAGGAGCCATGCCCGTTCATCAAAGTCATCAACAAAAAGACCTTCGACCAATTAGACCAGCAGAAAAAATGATTCACTGACCAGCAACAACAGATCGAATCGACGATAAAAAAATTGCAGACAGAAATGAAATCATTGAGCGAACCAGAGACGAAAAAAGATAATAAGAACAGAGAAACCTTGGAAAAACAGCTGAAAGATACGGAAAAGAATATCGAAGTCATCAAGGCGTTCTTGAGTGACATACAGTACAAAGCGATAGAAAAAATCTATACAGCATACATCAGCCAAGACAGACAAGCCAAAGAATTGGACAAAAAAATCAATGAGCTGGAACAGGAAAGCAGACAGAGAGAAGAACGGAAAACACAGTTCCAAAAAGCGATCACGCAAAAAGAATCCATAGAGAAGCAGATGAACGATGGTATAATCGTCATAGCAGAAAAAGAGCAGGAACGGAAAAAGCTGGAAACAGAAAAAGAGAAAATAGACGTGAATACGACAGCCCGCTTAGAAAAAAACCATCTTGCCATGCAGCAGATCTATCACGATATCGATATGCTCGTAAATGAATTCAAAGAGCATCAGCTGGAAAGGCAGAAATTGGAAGAGCAAGAGACCATCCTGGGAAACCTGTACACTATTTTTTCCAAAGAGCTCTTATTGCTGGTCCTGCAGGATCATCTGCCGGTATTGAATGATATCGTGAACAGCTATCTTTCACAGATAGTGGACTATCAGATCAGTCTGCAATTGAACAAAAGCGATGCAGAAAAACTTGAGCTCGAAGCCAAAATCATCGACGAGAAAGGCATCAGAGATACCAAGAGCTTGAGCTGAGGACAAAGGATCATCCTGAAGCTGATCCGGATGCTGGCTATTTCATCATATATCAACTCCCCTATCCTCTTTTTGGACGAAACCATCAATAACCTTGATGCAGATACGGTCGGCAAAGTAGCGGATATGCTGGAAAATTTCGTAAAGCAGAAAGATATCAAGCTCTACACCATCACCCATAGCCAACAGATCCAACAGATGGATATCCGAGACAA
>CAZWTC010000053.1:0-1788 GCA_964637175.1 uncultured Candidatus Peribacteria bacterium | reverse complement strand
AGCTCTACACCATCACCCATAGCCAACAGATCCAACAGATGGATATCCGAGACAACATCATAGACCTTAGTCTTTAGTCTTTAAAATTTAGAAAAAATCCGGCAGAAATGCCGGATTATATCAATTTAGTACTGTTGAGTTACATAATGACTCTTTTAGATGTATATATGATTCTACATCTACTAATTCTGGTAAATCAGAAGTATTAAGAGAGTCAAATGGACCTGTTTGGTCACATAATTCTTTGAGAGAGAGATAGAATCTCTCATCGAATAATGATAAGAATGTGAGACCTGGAAAGCAATCATACTGCTCCAGGATTTGCTTTTTCAGGATTTTATCCTGTTCTTTTCCTGTAGTAACTACAGTTAACAAATAAGAGGTCTTTCTAGACAAATAAGGTTTGTCTTCTTTTACGTCCATACTTGCATGAACACCTGCCCATTCTTTTTTTTTCAAATTACTCTTACAAGCGTTTATGAAGTCACCTATTTCAACAATCTGGAAATAAGTGACACCGGTAATATAAAATCCCATATATTTATTTTTTTGTTTTATTATTTATAAATATTTAAAGTAGAAAGTCAATAAGAATAGACAAAAGGAAAAGAGAGAAAATAGGAAGGATATCTCGATTTGCAATCAGAAGATAATTTTTTATAGTAAACCCTGCTCAATTTTTTATACTAACAGAGTGCATAACATATATTAAAACATTTGATACATGAATCATTTAAACATTTAAGCAATGAATGAAACATAAGAATCTGATTCTTTTTATCGGTATAACGTTTCTCCGAAGCATATTTCTTGCTATGCTCAAATTTTTTCTCCGATCATATCTCAAGAATATCCACATATCATTGGAAGAAATCGCAGGATACCTGAGCTTATGAGGAATGATCGCATATCTTCTCTGATCAGCGATCGCCTATGCCTTTCGCAAAAGAAACATCACCATAGTCGCATGACTCATCGCTGTAGCATGCTTATTCATAGGACATACGCTCGGATATTATCCTTTTTGGGTGTTTATCGTGCTTACAAGCAGCATCGGATTTGCATATAGCTTGCGATTAGTCGTCAAATCGATCATTCTGAGTATAGAGATCCAAAAGTCAGATCACGGAGAAGCCAAAATCAATGGAATGATAAATATCGCCATATTATCTTGAGTGCTTCTAGGAAGCTACCTGGGATTCGCTGTTTTCTGAAAGCGAGGCGACAACGGATTTTTTGCTATCGTAGCATTGCTCATATGTTCAAGCATATTGACGATGATGATGAATTACGACACGCAGTTTGAAACCAAGCCGTTTTTCCAGACACTCAGGCATTCGCTCCCCCATATCGGAGGAATCATGAAAAAATACGTCCGATTACTTGTTCCGATAGGTACATTGCGGGCAATTTCTACAGCCATCGGACAAAAGATGCTGGAATTAGGCATCGATCTGTTCCAAAGGACGCCAAAAAGCTCTATCATAATCATCGTGATAGGATTCATATGAGCTATCGTAGGAAACGTGATTTCCATGTTTTTTGCAAGGAAAAGAAAGACTATAGCGATGATATTCACGATTATTTTCTGATTGAGCACCATCTATTTCCCTCATATCATAGATACCTATGAATACTATATCACCTTGAATATTTTCTGATTTTTTGTCGGAGTTTTCTTTGGAATCGCTGTCAATCTTTTGGAAGGAAGATATTTTTTCCATATCGGAGACGATCATAGGAAAGAATATGGATCAGTAGCTTATGGTATAGCTACCAGTATAATTA
>CAZWTC010000052.1:0-5833 GCA_964637175.1 uncultured Candidatus Peribacteria bacterium | reverse complement strand
CTTTTATGCTCACTATCCAATAATCAGCGCTTCCATGATTGCCGGATACATCTCCATCATTGGACATAGAGTATCCGGTTACCATGTATCCGTCAGTAACAGGTAATGCAGAACTAGCGCAATCATGGCTGCTCCCGCCTAATGATTTCTGCCATTGAATAATGCCATTGGTATTGAGTTTCACTATCCAGAAGTCAGAATATCCATTGTTTCCCGATACATCTCCATCATTGGAATGGGAAGACCCTGCGAGGATATAACCACCATCGCTGGTCTCTTTTATGACTCTCGCAAAATCATTCCCGCTTCCGCCATAGCATTTTTGCCAGTTGATGGTACCGTCGCTATTGAGTTTCACCACCCAATAGTCAGAACCTCCATGATTGCCAGATACATCTCCATTGTTTGATAAAGAGTATCCTGCAAGGATATACCCGCCATCGGCGGTTTGTTCAATCCAAAACGGAAAATCATCAAAAGAGCCTCCGAAGCATTTTTGCCAGTTGATGGTACCGTTGCTATTGAGTTTTACTATCCAATAATCAAAACCTCCATGATTGCCGGATACATCACCATCATTTGATAATGTGCCTCCGGCGATGATATACCCGCTATCGCGTGTTTCTTTTACGCAATATGTGAAATCATCATTGCTTCCGCCTAATGATTTCTGCCATTCAATTTGTTGCTGCGAAAAAGCAAAAATGCTTATTGCAAATATGCAACAAGAAAATAACAATAATTTTTTCATAAAGTTCTCCTTTTTTAGTTAATTTTTTTTATATTTTTTTTGTTCAAAGACTATAGTGAAGTTGACATATTTTGCAAATGATTTTCAATCTGTTTTTAATTGATTCATATATTCATTATGTGTTACTTCATTAAGTGCTTTATTAGTCACGAAAGCATTTTGCTTATTTCTTCCAAATATGCATATATCTCTTGAAAATCCTTTTCCTTTATGATGTTCTCAAGTTTGAGAATCCTGAGAATGGATACGCATTCATGGACAGATCATCTGGCTACGACATAATAATTCTTTTTGTCGGCTTTGGAGTATTTGCCTGCTCATTCAGCAATATTTAGTATAATGCTGGTAGACGCTCTTTTAAGCTGGTCTTTGAGATCCTTATTGAAGTTTATACAAAAAATATCCCTTACGAGTAAGGAATACATATTTTCAGCTTGAATATATACGGGGAACTTTTCAAAGTCAAAGGTCATCGAGATATTGGTTAAGAATGAAAGGTAAGGATAAGGATAAGAATGGAGGGAAAATATTTTTTTTCTTCATTTTCATTCTTATTGTTCATTCTTCTTCTCAAAAAATCGAAAGATTTTTTTTAGGGTGGCAGGGGATCGAACCCTGGACCACTGGCTTAAAAGGCCATTGCTCTACCGACTGAGCTACCACCCCATGACAGTGTTATCTGATATATGTTGATTACGCATTGCTCGGACCGAATGAATGAAGTGAATGAGCCCCGCACATTGTTGCGGGGGAATGAGCGCCTACCACACTTTCACTAGCATCAATCAAAGACTGCCGACTAAAGACAATCGGCTAATTAGATGAATCCTTTGAGTTTTTTGTATATCTTGGAACTGACTTTTATCTTGAGTTTAGAACCGTCTTCAAGTTTTACTTTCTTTTCGATGAGATTCACTTTGAATGTCCTTTTGGTTGATCTCATAGAGTGAGATCTCATATTTCCCGACTGTGTTCATCTTCCGGTAAAGTCGCATATTCTTGCCATAATAATTGAATGTAGAATGTAAAATGATGAATGGAATTAAGAATGTAGAGTTCAGAATTAAGAATGTAGAGTTCAGAATTAAGGTATTTCTTATATATATTCTGCATTTTGAATTATAAATTCTGAATTCTTATTATTTCTTTTCTTCTTTCTTAGCGTCTTTTGCAGGAGCAGCCGCGCCTTCAGCACCAGCAGCAGGAGCAGCAGCGCCTTCAGCACCTTCGACAGGAGCAGCAGCGACTTCTTCGACTTCTTCTTCAGCCATAGTAAGAACGGTAACGATAGCTTGTTCAGGATCATCAAGAATCTCTACTTTATCAGAGACTTTCAAATCTTTGACGAAGATCGTATCATTCATGGTCTGGATGACAGAGATATCGATAGTGATATCATGCGGCAAGTCTTGAGGAAACGCTTTCACTTCGATAAAGTCCTTGACCAACTGTATCTTTCCTTCTCCCAATTTTTCGATAGGAGATTCACCGGTCATCTTGATAGGTATTTCTGTAGTAACTTTTTCATCTTTGTTTACCGCCAAAAAATCTATATGGATAAGGATATCTGAAACAGGATCTACTTGGATATCTTGGATCAATACGAGTTGATCTATCTTGTCGCCGCTAAGGGTGATCGGAGTAGAGTATCCAGCTTCTTTATATTTTTTGATAAGATCGTTCTTTTTGCATGCTATAGCGAGCGGTTCCTTTAGATGCTTTCCATAGATGATGCCAGGAATCAATCCTTCCTTTCTGAGGTCTTTTGCTTTCTTATCTTGGCGTGATATTACGGTGAGTTTCATTTAACTATATTACAATTTAAAGTTGATACATGACGCATGATACATGATACATGAACAATATGAACTAAATAGTTCTTAAATCATGCATCTTGTGTCTAAAGTCTATTTTTTCTTTTTCTTCCCTTTATTCTCTTTCACTTTTCCTGCTTCTTTGTCGAGAAGATTGGTATCTCTCTTTTCTGCAGTGATTTTTGATTTGAATCTCGCATCCTTTCCTACTTTTTCTCTGATATAGTAGAGTTTTGATCTTCTAACTTTATATTCATCGAGAAGGATGATCTTATCGAATTTATTGAAGGAAAGCGGATAGATCTTTTCTACTTCCACACCAGCGACCATTCCTCTGACGGTGAATGTCCCATCAGCGTGGCTAGGTTTCTTGACCTTGATCACAAGGCATTTAAACCTCCGAATCCTATTTGTTTCTACATCTTTTTCGTGGATTTCAATATGCATCCCTGGTTTGATTTCAAGGATCTTGCTTCCATTCTTGTCGTAGAAATCTTTGAGTCTGTCAAAATTCATTAAACTAATTTACCATATAAAATGAACGGATTAGCGAATCGCAGATTACCGGATGTATAAAAATTCGTAATTTGAAATTCGTAATTATGTAATTGTAGTAGAGTTATTTCGCTTTCTTGTTCATGACTTTAGCTTTCCATTTCTTTTGCTGTTCAAGGTTCTTCCTTACATCCATGATCACTACTTTTTCTACTCTGAACAATGCTTTATTAAGCTTTCTTTTTGCGTTGGTTTTTAATCTTGTCATACTATAATGCTAAAGTGTTAAAATGTTGAAATGATAATATAGACGGGAGAGATGGATTAGATGGGATAGATAGTATCCAAGGTCTAAGGTCTAAGTTCTCCAATCTAAAGTCTGATAGTTATTTAGTCAGTCATTTTTTTGCCAAAGCCGCATCAATCATCTTCTGAGTGACGCCATATCTTTTGAGTCTTGCTTGTGCTCTTTCTTTGGTTTTGTAGAGCCGTTTGGTTTCGCCTTGTTTTGATTCTTTTTTGATGAGATCAACATATCGTTCGATCGCTTTTTCAAGTTTTTTACCGGATTTTTGGCTTGATCGAGAGACGTTGTACATCATGTGCTTATATTTTGCACCACTGGTATTTCCCATTGTTATTGAATGTAGAATGTAAAATGTATAATTCAGAATAATATTTTCTGCATTCTGAATTCATAATTCTGAATTAGTTTACGTATTTAGCCATATATGCGAAAGCTTTGTTTGCTTCAGCCATTTTGAGTGTTTCTTCCTTCTTCTTTACTGCATAGCCTTGATTGCCATAAGCAGCGAGCACTTCTTCAGCTAATTTCTTGTACATAGGTTTTCCTGATTTTGAAGCAGTTCCTGCAAGGATCCGTTTGAAGGCAAAGAATAATTTTTTGTCTTGTTTGACTTCTACAGGGACTTGATATACTGAACCTCCCATTCTTTTTGATTTGATCATAAGCGTAGGAGATGCATTATCGATAGCAGTTTCCAATACTATTTCTGGGTTCATATGTCCGCTAGATTTTATTTCCTTGAGCATATTGGAGTAGATCTTTTTCGCTACACTCTTTTTACCATCTTTCATGATGTAGTTGATGATCTTCTCAATCTTTGGGTTAGATAATGAACCGGCGACTAATTTTGACATACTATAATACTAAATTGATAAAATGATAATTATAGACGGGATAGACGGATTAGATGGGATAGATAGTATCTAAGGTCTAAAGTCTAAGGTCTAAAGACTACCGACTAAAGTCTATGATGCTTTTGCTGCTTTTGGTCTTTTTGCTCCGTAAAGGGATCTTGATTGTCTTCTCTTGTCTACGGGATTGGCATCGTATTTTCCTCTGATGATGTGATATCTCACTCATGGAAGATCCTTTACCCTTCCTCCTCTTACAAGCACGACACTGTGCTCTTGGAGCGTATGAGATTCTCCAGGGATATATGCGAGCACTTCAGCTCCATTAGACAATCTTACTTTTGCGAATTTCCTTTGCGCTGAGTTCGGTTTCTTTGGTCCCATGACAGAAACTTTGAGGCAGACTCATCTCTTGAAAGGAGCTGGATTGTCGACTCTCTTGTTGCTGTTGAGTTTGTTGACACCGAATTGCAAAGCAGGCGCTTTGGATTTATACGTCTTTTGCTTTCTTCCGTTTTTGATCAGTTGATTAATAGTAGGCATACTAAAATGCTAATTGATAAAATGATAATATAGACGGGATAGACGGATTAGATGGGATAGATAGTATCCAAGGTCTAAGGTCTAAAATCTAAGGTCTAATGTGGTGTTTGCAAAAATTCAAAGTAAACAAAAAATTTACGTGTGCCTGAATATAGGGAAAATAGTTGCAAAATCAACACAAAATTGACTAAAATGCCATTTATTGAGAAATGAGGGACAAGGGACCAGTGATGAGTGATGCATATGTATCGATTTCAAAAAATATATCTGATTCCCCATCGACGAAAGACTAAGGATTAAAGACTGGATTCCATGGACTCCATACGGACTTCCCTTCACGTTTTTTTAAAACAAAAAAAAACGCCGATTATAATCGGCGCTCTCTAAGTTACATAAGTATTTTAAGTATTATTGATTTTTTATAAATGTTTTTCCGACAGTATTACCATCGGCATCAATAAACCCAATGATATAATTACCCGGGTCATATTGAGAAACATCTATTTGTATATTTTCTGTTGTGTTTTCGGTAGTGAAAACCACCTGACCCAAGATAGACACAATCCTAATGCTTTTAATCATTTTAGTATCGATAGCGTTGATATTCAAATAATTATCAGCAGGATTTGGGAATATCTTGATATTATTTA
Organism: uncultured Candidatus Peribacteria bacterium; assembly: GCA_964637175.1. GTDB lineage: Bacteria > Patescibacteriota > Gracilibacteria > Absconditabacterales > Absconditicoccaceae > CAJBLF01. The sequence continues at coordinate 422 of CAZWTC010000052.1, read as the reverse complement.
CAACAGAAGTCATTTCATTGATACCAGTAGGTGCAACTGCAATATACTGAATCTGCCAAGCAGTACATCCTGTGATCGGGTGTGTATACGTATATGTGATCATATGAGTACCCGCACCAGCACCAGCAGGATTGAACATAGTTCCTAATATACCATCCCCACTGAATATTCCTCCGATAGGATTAACATAAGGAGTTAAATCAAATGGAGGGGTATCTGTATAAACAGGCCCGATAATTGAATAAAAATTCACTCCCGGAAGAGGATTAATGGTAAATAAATCAGTAGCAGTTTCACTACATCCTGTAACAGGATCTGTATACGTATATGTGATGGTCCAGGTTCCTGGATCACTAATATTCGGATAGATTTTTCCATTAAGGATACATCCACTGCTATACGTACCACCAGCAGGCAAACCG
>CAZWTC010000051.1:0-5990 GCA_964637175.1 uncultured Candidatus Peribacteria bacterium | reverse complement strand
CTCCCGACCTCGTCCTTATGAGAGACGCGCTCTAACCAGCTGAGCTACAGAGCCACAATATAACTAACAGTGAATAACTAACAATTATCGAATTGATTTTTATTATTAGTTGTTAGTTTTTAGTTGTTAGTTGAAATCGGTGAGGGCGGGATTCGAACCCGCGAGACGTTTTACCGTCTGACTCATTAGCAGCGAGCTGATTTCAACCGCTCATCCACCTCACCAGCAGTATTTTCGATACAACAAAAAAATCGTGTGGTGATTGTATATACAATTACTGTTGAATTTCAAGAACAAAAGTATACATTTCCAAGCATTCACAAGCAATTTTTACTCATTAGTAAAAAATTATGGCAGATGAAGTAGGAGGGATGAGTTTAGACGATAGTAATGTAGCGTGAGAAGTGAGGGAAAACGCTAATAAAGTCACGGAAGAGGCAGTCAGAAGAGTCCAGGACGATCAGAAAAAAGCGCAACAGGTAGGACAACAGATAAAGGATGATAAAGCGAACAACAGCAAATTTGCAAAATTCCTCGCTTTTTTGCTCAAAGACATCAAAAACGATCATCTCGTCAGACAGATCTATCATACATTTTTGAAAACCAGACACAAAGAGACGGATTTGATACACTTGAGAAAAAGCATGAATACCGTGGTCGTCGTAGGGATGTTCGTGCCTTTTTATCAGGATGAGATCAAAGATCTGCAATTGGAAGCGAACTACCAGGAAATTTTCGCTTTCAATGGAGACATACACTTGACCAAATATATCCACTACATCAAGCAGCTTTTGCCGAAATATCATGACGATATCATGGTAGACAAACAGGAATTTATCAAATTACTGACCCAAATCGCGGAATATTTCCATCTTACGGAAAAACTTTCCAACGAAGATGCCATAGAATTTGAACAAACACTCAAAAAAGAGCTTTCGCTCAACGGATAAAGAGCATCAAAACGAATCAAACAACATTTAGGGTTTTTGTCAACCCTATTTTTTTATTTACCACAGGTTTTTTGGTAATTCTCCCGGTTGTGGATATACTTAGATGTATAAGATTTTTACTTACCCTATACGGATGTTAACCAAAGAACTCCCTATACTCCAAGCAAAAGAATGAGAAGGCTATGGCGATAAGGTAGCCACAAACAGCCAGGAATTCAAAAACAATCTGCACAAATACAATGTGTATGATCTTTTTGATAAGCAATTAGCCATCAAACAGGATAAAGAAAAATACATCTTTGCTATCAATGGAGAAAATAAATTTGCAGTAAACGGCAAGGTGGATTTCACGACATTCATCAATGATTTCTATAAAGATCTTGCAGTAAAAGAAAAACGAGCTACAGAAAAGAAAGTAGTCATTGAAGTGTCTGAGCTAGAAAAGAAGACCAAAGTCGAGATCATCACGACAGAAACAAAACAGGATCTCGCTGACTTGGCCAATCAGATCAAAAAGAATGAAACCCTTTCAGAAAAGACCACTGACATTGAAAACGTAAAATACAAGGTAGAAAGGCTCATAACTTTTTTCGAACAAGAGAAGAAACTCACTAATGCTGAAACATCAGGATGGATCTTCAATCAGAAATATGACAGAAAAGACAAAGGCATCCGGAAAATGCAGAAAACGGAAATCAATAGACGTCTCAAGGAATTGAATAAAATCAAAGATCAGATAGAACGATTGGCGAATAACAAGAATAAAAAATATACGATCGATCGAGATATCGATGCAACGAATAAGAACAAGAAAGAGATAAATAAGATCAAAGAAGTCAAAATGGATGATGTAAATGCTCTTGATATGAAGATGACACTGAAACAATTCAGCGATAGGATCGAAGATCTCGGAAAAGAGGCTCCTGATTTTATCCTCACAAGAAATGATATCATCTTGGAAAATGGAGACACTACTCCATATTATGAGCTTATCATAAACAATGTGAAAGATGCGACCAAACTCAAGTTTGCAATCCAAAAGATAAATGACGATTACACTGTGCTCAATAAGATATCGCTTTCAGATGCAAAAAGGCAAGCGCTCCAGCAAGATCTCAAAGCATTGAGCGAATATCTCGAAAAATACATCAACAACCCAAACACCTTCGATATGGCTAAAGAACCGTTCATCTTCACGTCCGGAGATGCTTTCAAGGAACTATACAAGATAGATCCAGAACTCGAAAAAATAGGAAAATTGAACATCCAGACAGAACAGCCAAAAAAAGATAATAAGGACAAAAACCAAGAAAAAAACGATACAGGAAACACCACCAAGCAAGGCAACCCGGAAATAAAGACATCCAAAGAATATACACCAAGCACATACAGTGACGCCAAAGACGCATTCGAAAAATGAGGAATAGGAGGTGTGCTCAGATATGGATTAGATCAAACAAATATGAAACCGAATCAAAAACAATTTTTGTCAGGAGTGGGAAATATTGCTCTTGTCGGTGGAATGGTATTTGTAGGATGGAAAATGCTTTCCAGCGCCTTTAAACTCGTCTTCAAAAAAGAAGGATATAAAGATTCAAAAAATCGAGGACGATTGCTCGGACCTAGTGCGATTATTTTCTGATCACAGATGTATAGCGGAGAATGACCGCTCAGTCTTTTCAGATGATGAGAACTTACAAAAAAAATAGCAGGTATTTTTGGTGGATCAAATACAACAGAGACAAAAGATATAACACCGCAAGACAAAGAGACGCGTTTGAAATATGTCGAATGATTTCCATGAGCTACGGCACTTTTCAACGGATTGACCTACGGAGAGATGAAACAATTTTTGAGCAAAGAAGGCGATCAGATGAAAATCGACCCAAGCAAATATGAGATACTCCTAGAGATGTTCAAAAATGGATCCAAAAAAAACGAAGCTGCAGGCGCTTTCCTTGAATCTATGGGAAAAGATGATGAAAAGCACGTTTTGGATCTTGCATTGACCGGTATGGGAGTTACACGAGAACAGATACAAAGCGATAGCAACAAAGACAAAAAATTCGACAAGATAGCAAGTGAAGCTATAGCAAGACTCGGCTCAGTATCAAGCTTCATGGAAACAAAAGGATATAAAAAGATCAATTCCGAAACACAATATCTTGTAGATGATTATATTGCGAACGGTAAGGATATCGGTGATCTTGAAGTCTTAGAAAAGAGAGGCGATGTCTTCTACAAAGAGATTGAAGTCGTGGATCACACCTGATTAGCTGCCAAAATCAAGGAGCTAGCGAACGGCGACAAAGAGAAAGAAGAGAATCTTCTCTTGGCTATAAATAGCTTTTACGACTACATGCCGAATGCTGGGAAAAAAATAGAGCTTATCGGAACACGACCGAAAATAACATTCAAAACCTATAACCAATCATCTACCATCAATCTGAATAACAAGGAACTCGTAGGATTTACCCCTTCAAGATTCAATAGTTATTGTGAAACATTCAAAGCAGCAAGTCTCACCAACCGCATCAGATTCCTCTGCAAAGATAAGAACGCGAAATCAGATAAACCGTTCTATCTTGTAAACGGCGATATCACTTTTGATGACGCAAAGATATTTTCAACCAGCTTTGATACTGAAATATTAGAATCACAAACATTAGAAAGTGTCTCTCCAGTACTTTCGACATACAAACAGGAATATTGCGACTATCTCAACAGCTTGAGATTCCGGAATCAGAAAATGACATAAAATTTCACTTGCATATATTTCAAGGACTGCTATATTGAACGTTGAAGCGACTAAACGTCGAAACGACCCAAAAAATCGTTTGAGCGCTTCAGCGTTTTATCGTTTAGGCGTTTTGCATGAGCATAAAAAATAAGTTACCCATAGACGAAAAAAACTTATTGATCATCGGCAATCGATCCTACAAAAACATGGGAGACGAGCTGATTTTGCTATGAACCGTAAAATTATTGCTCAAACAAGGGAAAACGATAACCATCGCAGCATACAATCCTGAACGGCTCAAGAGTTTCTTCAGCCAATTCATAGATACGGAAAAGATCGTCTTTGTGACAGAACTACCAAAAGGCATCCGTTCACGGATCAGCTATATCCGCCGATGAAAGTTCAAAGAACGGAAATTACGAAGAAAAACTGAAGCCGTCATCATCGGATGAGGAGAAATCATCACCGAAGAGAACAGGAATTCTTACCGATATCGGCTTGCGTCGCTCCTCCCCTGCTTCAAAAAACCGCGTTACCTGATGGGAGGAATCCAAATACCCAAAAAAAGATTCAACAGGATTTTCTTCACGACCATCCTCAAAAGGACGAAACACATCTTCGCAAGAGATCAGGAATCGGTTCTCCAACTTAAGAATTATTGATATAAACAGGTGGATTTCTTTATGGATACTTCATATTACGCCTATCCGCGAAAATCATTTCAACATTTCAACGCTTCAACAGTTCACCATCCAAAAAAATATATCGTCATCAATCTCAATAAAAATGCGGAACAGTTCCTCCCTGAAATCATCAAAGACGTAAAAAGATTCTACAATCAATGATATGAAGTGATGTATGTCCCTGTAGCTAAAGGAGCGAACGAGCATTACGATGACGTGAGATATGCACGCAAGATACAAACATGAGCAGAGATAAAAGATCAGCGATTCAGCTCTTTGGATCGAGAAAAGGATTTCAAACAGTTCGTCAAAACACTCGCATGAGCAAGCATGGTCATCAGCAGCAGATTGCATCTCTTTCTGATAGCGAGTTTTCTCGGTGTGCCTACCAAAGTCTATCCCTACCAGAAAAAAATCCTGAAAATGCAGGACACTATCGCAGATCTTCTAAAAAAATAATATAGAATTTATAATTAGTTGACAAATGTACGCATTTACGTATAAGTTTTTTCGGAAAAACAAAAAGTATAAACCCTAAAATAAAAAAAATATGAAAATAGATGGTGTTCTTATAGTAAATAGACTAATGTATCAAATGGAAGTAGGACAAAAAGGTCTTTTAGATGTAGATGCTATAACGCTTTCAGATGATGAAATTTTTATCGACACGAGCTATAGTATTTCTGAAGAAGAAGAAACAGAAAAATATAGAATACAAATAGAAAGAACAGGAGAAGGCAAAGAGGATTTTGCAATAAACTTTAATACAGTATATGATTTTTGTAATTGTAAATTGGACGAAAAAGACAAAGAAGATCTAAAAAAAGATCCAAATGTAATTGGTCCATACAAAGTAAAAACAGAAATTCTTAAACCAAAAAATTATTGTAAACAAATCTTTCCACGGCTAAATTTAGATGGATTATTGAAGGCTCTAATAATAGTAAATGATAGCCCAAACAGTGATACATATTTAGAAGACAAAAGCACACTACGTAAATTAATCAAGGAAAAACTATCAAAACTTACCTTAGACGATCTCAAAAAGTTGAAAAAAACATTTTCTGAATATACAGAAGAAGAAATTATTACTGAAGGAGGAGTAAATCTTCTTGCCGACGAGGAAATATTAAAATTTATCAACAAAAAAATCGATGATTTCAAAACACAACAAAAACTTGATGATTTATCGTTACAAGAGCTTGAAGCAGAAAAAAAGAGATTGCTTGAAAATCAACAATATGAAAAGGCTGCTGTTTATCGAGATGCTATAAACAGAAAATCAAATGGAGAAAAACAATAATTCGAATACGGAGATGGGTGTTTTACCTATCTCTTTTTTTATATGCTCGATAAAAGGTCCCTTGCCAGATAGCTTTCAGAAGCTTCCATGTTTCCTTTCTCTTTGCGTACAGCAAGACTTTGATCATGAGTCGTGCAGGCTGTCCTCGGAAACCGAGCAAGTAAAATTTGATCTTATCAGTCAATGTTCCATATTTTTTGACGAAGAGCATCCTATGCTTCGCTTTTCTATATGCGGCATGCTCATTACCGACCCGCGCCTCTTCAAGCTTGGTCTTATCCCTTTCCATATGACATATCTTCAAGTCACGCAAA
>CAZWTC010000050.1:0-6271 GCA_964637175.1 uncultured Candidatus Peribacteria bacterium | reverse complement strand
GTAGGAAATCCTTCCGTTGCGACCGGAAGATCGATCGGACGGGATGGTGTTTGACCTGTTTTTACCTTCGGCGATGCTTCCGGACCGGAATGCGATACGTGAACCTTGAACATAAGCAGTGCTAACGATACAGGAATAGGATTACATAGTGATCCGTATAGTTTTGACGGAAGCATATGGAATACGACCGCAGGCATAACTATTTCCGCTCAGCAACCATGAACGCAGCTAAGAACCTGACGAGTAAGAGACCAATTTGAAAATACAACGATGCACACGGCGACATACACATTCACCGATATAGCGCCTACAGCAAATAATTTCACCTGACATGCAAATGTAGGAAGCGATAGCAAGACAGGGAATCGGAAAACATTATCTAATGCGAGCGAGTGATTGTGCGGAAACGGCGATATAGTCTATAATGGAATAGTCAGTCAATGAACCAAAGGTACGTGCAGTGTCGTGTGAGATATCATCACCTATACGCCGGATATAAATAAAGTAGGAAGCGATAGCTGTACCATCAGCATCAAAGATAATGAGAATACCACGGCAAATGTCATTGCCTATCGGGGAAATATAACTGATACTACTGCGCCGACAGCGACTATCAGCTATTCAATCACCTGAGCGACAAACCAAAATGTGACCGCTACGCTTACCTGATATTCCGAATCCATAACTATCACTAATAATGGTTGATCAAATACTTATGTTTTTACAGGAAATTGAAGTTTCCAATTTACTTTCGCGGATGCTAGCGGCAATACTTGATCTGCAACCGCAAGAGTCAATCGGATCAATTTTTCATTTACTTCTCTTTCCTGAGTATCGTACAATACGTTATATACTTCCAATATCATTACCGTCCAATGATTCGGACCAGGGATCATTACCTGAGTCAGCATTACTGCAGGAACGCTGTACAAAAACGGCACAGCGCTCTGAGGATATACAGCGACCGGACAAGATGGCGACCAATTTTATATCGGACTGGTCTCTTCCAGTTCGCCATCGACGACAGTGAATTCCATCATGCAGATAGGCTTGGCTACATGAATGTATAGTATCACTACCATAGCAGTGCAATTCACCATAGAATCTCCTGCAACGTTGGCTGTCGGTACTTTTCCTACGCCAGAAACCGTACAGATAGTGGAAAAAATATTCACAGGAACGGATAAGTATTTCACTTTATCAGATTATGTAGGAGATGATATATGATATTATACGACATTATCCATGGGGAATCTGACTGACGGAAATGGGCATACATTGAGCAATAGTAATATAGCCATCAAGACGGTAGCGGGCATCGTCACCTTGTCATGATCCAGCAATCCTAATGTGACATCGGCCATCACGTGATCATATGTGCCTTTCGGGAATAATGTCCTTACCTTCATTAAAAGAGATTCCGGAGCTAACGGATGACTTATCTGAACGTACGCTGTATCGACAGCGCTTGAAATCACCATACCAGAACTCCAAAACATGGGGAATTATTCCGGTACCATGATATATACCTTGTATCCTAATTAATCTATTCCAAAAAGAATTTTCTGGATTTTTTTCTACGTTTGCAGAGAAAAACATATGATTGCTGACTGATTCCTAAAAAACATTCCATTCTATGTATGAGAAATGAATCCTTTTTTTGTTGACTCTGCTCCACATATATTTACACTGGCAAAAGAATGATATGAATGACATTTTATATTTTTTATCATCATGAAAAAATACGCATTACGAGTATTTGCTAGCTTATCCTTGCTAGGCATTCTTCCGACATATGCAGACGGACTCAAAAATATTTCCTTGGATTTTTGCGATATTACGGGAAATATCCTCCAATATGCCATGGATCCGTGAACACATACAGGGATATGCTATGTCGTCAGCAATAGCTCTGATCAAGAGACCACGATGAAGATAAATTTCATTGACGGGACATTCACCAATGATCAGCGGCAGAATAGGGCATGCTTGGATGAGACGTCAAAAGAGAATTTCGGTCAATATGTCAGTGCATATACCCAGCTTATCACATTGACGTGAGGAGAGCGTAGACAGGAGATGGCGCAACTCTCTTATCCTCAATGAACTGACGGCCAGTATCATGGATGTATCACCTATAGTGTGGTGAATGCGCCTGTGGGCTCAGAGACAGGAGAAAATTCAAATTTCACCATTCTGATGCGCAAAGCGAAATTCATCGATGTTTTGGTCGGTCATCCGGAAAAAATAACCTGAGGCATCACGCTCAAAGACTTTGATTCCCATGCTGCCTGAGGGGCGAACATTTCTCCGAATCATAAGATCAGGATCTATCAAGACCCGTCAGACAATAAATATGTCATTGAATTGACGGTCCAGAATATAGGGTGAGTAGAAGAAAATGTTGTCATCACATGAATCGTCTCGAATTTCCTGATGTATAAACGTACCTTTGTCGAAAGCCGCAAGATCTTGAAATGACAGGAATTCATCATCACCAAAAAATTGGACGAAACCCCAAATTATGATCTTACCGTAGATATCAGTATAGCATATACTCCAGTTATCTCAGGTCTTTCTCCTGATATTGTCCCTCAGACATCGTATGTCCATGAAACCGCGCATATTTTCATTATCAACATCATCACTATTGCGACGGGTATAGGATTATTGCTTCTCTTGCTTATCATTATCCTGCTTATCAGATCTTCCAGAAAAAAGGCACAGCCAGTACCTTGACCGATAGCATGAACACCATCTCCGGCACCTACGGGAATAGCACAGTAAGCACCGATACAAGAAAACAAAAATTTATATGATAATAGTTTTCCATGGAAAAAATATGTTCCCTGATATGTTGTTCTGTTTTTTTCTTTATATGAAGTGTGGTTTTTTGACAGACCGGATGAACTGCACAGATAGATAGCGAAGTGTTTGAACAGGCAAGCGCTGAAGTGCAGAATGTGGAAGTGAAATTCTGTGAAAATGACAGCAAGACCAAACAATATGCTATTACTGCAGGAAAACAGCAGGATATCTGCCTGGAAATCATCAATGGATCAGACAAGGATATCATATTATCCATGGATTTCGTAGATGGGACGCTCACCAATGATCAATGGAAAAATAGGGCGTGCAAAGACAATAATCAAAAAGAGATTTTCGGTCAGTATATCAGTTGAATAGAGAATTCTTTCACGATACCTGCAAAATGAAGTATCATCAAGCATGCTACGCTGATGTATCCCAAGGGGATGCAAGGGGATTTTCTCGGCTGTCTGGTCTATTATACCAAAGGATTCTCGTTGTGATGAACGATGGATTTCAATGTTTTGGTCCGCAGAGCGAAATTCATAGATATCACTATCAAAAAGACTTTCGTGTCTGCATATAAACGAGAGATAACGATAGCAATAACAATAATTATCGTAATGATAGTGCTTGCAGCATTCTTGATGAGAAAGAAAAATCACCATCCAAAAAAACACAAGAAATAATCATCTTGTGTCTTTAGTATCTTTGGAATTATGTGGTGATTAGTAGGTGAAGGTAAGTTGTCCGGTATAAGAAGCTGGAGCTTGAGCTGCAGGGATCTGGACCTTGAGCGTGATTTCTTGTGAGTATTTGGAAAGTCACGAACTATTCGTCCTTGCGACAAAAGTGACGGGATTGTCTAATGAAGTGTTCTGTTCTCAGGTGGCCGTCAAAGCTTTTCCTGTACCCAACCGAGCAGTTCCTGTATAAGTCACCGCAGAAGCGGGAATAGCAGTCACGCCTGATGCTGTCAACGCTGAACTCTGCAAAGTGATAGTAAAGGAATCTCCCAACATATCGCTTACGGTGAATCTATGATTATCGCTGGATGCAGCAGAAATCTCTGAAAGGCTTACTCCGTAGTTTCCTATATCGATGCTTGCTAAAGGATCTGCTGCATGACCGAAATATGTATCCATGCTGCTGCCGGTATCTTTTGAAAAGCTGAATGTGCCTGCAGTGATTCCAAGTGTTGTATTCGTATTTGTAGTAGCGAAAGATATACCGAAATACAATAATGAAAGCGCAGAAAAAATACTAGCAGCAAAAAAGCTGATAGTTCTTATTGGATTCTTGTTAGAGATGCATTTCATATCGCAAATTTTGATAAAATAAATAGATGTATTTTCTATAAATTCATAACTATTATACATAATATTTTTTATTTTGCAAATTTTATCAATTATATTTTATCCAGCAGTACAGGATAGCTTTTCATCGTATTTCAAATTAAATCATATTTTTGCGATTTGTACAGTCAAAAGACGCTGAAAATGCGTCTTTTTTTTCTGTTTTTTGCAAAAAAGCTGTGGAGTGGATATACTTATAAGACACAAGTATCAAGACTTTTATCCTCTTCTTTGTTATGAACGAAGTATTGAAACAAGACCATGATGAATCGATCAATAAAAATACTGATCTCCATACGCAGGATGAGATTTCTGACATGTTCGAAAATTCCTGAGAATATATGAAGCATCATGACATCAGCATATTGACTGCCTTAGCGAAGCATTATTACGAGACAGACGAAAAAAAGGATTATAGTGCATACACATGAGAAGAGACAGAAGTATGAGATTCGGCTCATCTGTATACCTTGATAAGATATCAGGGAAAAGATATGATTGTCCAGTTAGGAAGCGGGGAATTCAATACCGCAGTCTTTACGAAAAAAAGCATACCAGAGCTTGCATCATTTGTTCACAGCAAATTGCCGTTTTTCGTAGTCAATGCGCGAGCGGAGTCTGAATACAAAGATGATAATCCAAGGCAATTCCTGAATGAACATGCATCGATATATTCACCGAAATGAGGGCAGGCAGAACTGCGCATCACGTCCAAACAAAAAGAGCACCCCATCAATTATGGGAACGCTCATGGTATCATCAATTATCCGGATGTCCTCTCCATGCTTCAGAATGCTTTGTTTGATAAGATGTTCAAAATCCTCGAAAAAAAAGAAAAAGCGATCAAAGAAATAGCCAATCTCCAAAAGTTTTCCAAGAAAGAATTCATCAGACTATTCGAAATGGATCAAAAATATTATACCGATGAACAGAAAATATTGTTTTGTATGCTTGCAGATATGGTTAAGAATGAAAAAGATGATGAAAAGATGAAAAAAATGTATGATGTAGTAAAAGCATTCAATGTAAAAGGATTATTCGCTCATATCAATGATTAGTCCTATATTACCATGGTAATCTTTTAATTTATAATATAAAAAATGGCATTAGATTTCGATTTATTCAGAGTGGTGGACGTAAAGAATCCCAGCAAACATTGCACGGAAGTATATTTTTCCAACAGCAAACAGGGTGAACTCAAAAAGACTTCCCTTGTGGTTTTTGAACAGCAGATCAAGTACGTGATGACTGAAGAATACGAGGATCATAAGAGAGTGAAGATATTTATCAGGGATGATCAATATCCGATTCTGATAGAATTCCATCCGGATGAATATCACCTTTTTGAATCATTCTTCCTGTCGCTCTACAACAAAAACATATAGACTTTTAGAAGCTTAGACTTTAGACCTTAGACTATTAAACAATAGTTCATACCAAGACAAGTCCTACACTTAGCATTTAGAACTTAACATTTAGCATTTTATTTAGTCATTGTATTCAAATGAATCTCACTCCGATCAAAGCTGTCGCTGAAGATATCAAAAGCATCAAAATCCAGTGAGCGACCAATATCGCCAAAGCTGGTATCGATATCCTGGCAAAAGAGATCAAACGTCAGAACTTCGCCTCGCTCAAAGAGTTCGATACATTTCTGAAGCAAGCGCTGGTCATCCTCAAGACAGCAAGAGCTACCGAACCGATGCTGTTTAATGGCTTGAAATATTGCTTGACGAGCTACAAAGATCTGATTGCTAAAAAACCTGCCCGTCCGGCAGGCAGGGCTGATCTTAAGACGATCACGACGAAAATATTCCAAGCGTGCAAAACCTATCTCTGAGATATAGAAAGAGAAGAAGCCTTGAGACCGATAATTTGAGCAAAATTGATCAAAAAGAATATGAATATCATGACACACTGTCATAGCGGTTCAGTGATCAAGCTCCTTACCGCAGCGCACAAGCAAAACAAGCATATCCATGTCTACAATACCGAGACGAGGCCTTTGTATCAATGAAGGACGACATCGCAGGATTTGCTCAAGGCAGGGATCGCCGATACCGTGATCACGGACGATGCTGCACCGTTTTTCGTAGATAATGTTTATG
>CAZWTC010000049.1:4185-6362 GCA_964637175.1 uncultured Candidatus Peribacteria bacterium | reverse complement strand
CTCGACGAAGCGACCTCATCGCTTGATTCCGAGTCAGAGCAATTGATCCAGGAAGCGATGGACGAAGTCATGAAAAACAAGACGAGCATCGTCATCGCACATAGGCTTTCTACGATCATGAAGATGGACAAGATCATCGTCATGGACAAAGGCCAGATCATAGAAAAATGAAGCCACAAAGAGCTCTTAGCAAAGGAAGACGGCATATACAAAAAACTCCGAGACATACAGTCCGGAGGATTCATCCCTGAAGAGCAGGAATAATTAGATAGCAGAGGATATCATTCCTACGCGTTCACGTCATTCCCGACTCTCTTCACGTCATTCCCGACTCTCTCCACGTCATTCCCGCGAAGGCGGGAATCCAGTTTGCTTAGTGTGGATTCCGGCCGCAACACTTGGCGCCGGAATGACGTGATGGAGTACACACATGGGAATGACGTTTATACTACTACATTTCTCATGCACTAGAAAAACGCTCGGCGCTTGATGGCAGGAGGGTGTTTCTTATTTTTTCGTCGCGGTTCATCAGGATGATCGCGTCCATATCATCGGGTTCCCGGATCTTGCCGAAGGTATTGAGCATCTCGGAATGATGGAAAGGGACGACATAATTGTTCGTCATTTTCTTATATTCTTCGTTGAATGTCTCGATGAAGTGCACGTTTTTCGTGATGGGGGAAATAACGATGACATCCGTTCAGGTAAGATTTTTTTCATGGAATCGTTTGCAGAAGAGCTGAGAATAGAACTGCAAGGTCTCTTTGACCAGCCCTTTGGCCAAGGGATTGGATTCGATGAATTCATAGGTCTTGTACCGGTATTGGACGATTCCGTTATCCTTGTACATCTGCTTCAGCGCGCTCATTCCCAGGTTCAAGGTATCGACTGCGTGATAGAATCCGTTCTGGATCTTGATCGCTTTGCAGGAATTTTCGGTGATATAGAGGAGGACAAAATTATCTTTTTTCAGGTTGTTCCTGAGGAAGAGGAGGGTATGGAAAGACTGCGGCAAGATAGTGATATTCTTCATCTCAAAGAGATTCCCGTAGACGGAATTGATGATATTCATCGTTTTCTTATTCAGATATACGATATACAATCTGAAAAATATTTCGCCGCTTTCCCCGATGACATGTTTCTTCTCCTCGCCATCGACATGCACGCTATCGACGTAGACCATGATCCTTTCTCCATCCACATCATTATGCTTTTTCGTCGCCTGGCACTTTTCCTCTATGATATCTTTCAAATCCTGATAGGTGAATTTCTTTTCAAAGGTCTGGAAAATATCGAATCTGAAAAATGAGAACCTGCTTTCATCCAGCATGAAGTAATGATTGTATTTTGGGTATTCTCGGGATTCGTCAGCTATCTTCACGAGATTTTCATGCAGCACATATTGCAGAATCTGTTCCTGCTCGCGGATCTTGTAGACACGGAAGCTCGGATGCGATTCAGAAAGATGCTCGTATCGGATGTAAAACACAGGAATAAATTTACAATTTAAAATTTATAATTTAAAATTTTGAATTTAGTCTTTTTCGTTATCTTGTGGCGGTTCGTCGTCTGTAGGCAGGTCACGCAGTATTTCGTCAGAAAGTTCATCAAGTTCTTCTCTGATGCTTGAGATATACGCTTCTCTTTCTAATGTTCCCATATAGTCTTCACGCATTTTTTCTAGTAGCAAGTATAAAGTAGAACGATGGAGGAATAGAACGATGGAATGATGTGTCTTATTACTTATGTCTGTATATAAGTTTGATAGTGTAATAGAGTGAGAATAGGGCAAAGAACACGTTAAGCCGGAAGAAGATCCGACTCGCGTCTAGATAGCTGGAAAGCGCTATCAACGCGCCGCCTATCGTCAGTCCGAGATATCTGCGGATGCTGCCCATATCATAGGCGTAGCCGAGTCACAAGATCACAAATGCCACGATAAACAAGATCATATTCGCTCCGGAAAAGAGGAACAATGATCGGACAATCAAGAGCGCTCCCGCGATGCTGATCAATCGGGTATTGAGACGGTCATTGGTGCCCAGCAGCATAAGCGTCACGGACAACATCACCAAGAGTTCCAAGATGACGTAGAAAATCGATCCGCCTCCAAGATATCCTAACACAGCATAGAGCAACAGGATAAACGATCCTATCGCAAAAAGCCGGTTTTTCAC
>CAZWTC010000049.1:1557-4175 GCA_964637175.1 uncultured Candidatus Peribacteria bacterium | reverse complement strand
TAGGATACAAAGCGCCGATGACCAAGATCACCGATCCCACAATCCCCGCCAAAAAAGGAAGACTCATGCACGTGATAAGCATATAAAAAACTACCTTTGATTGCTTGTAAGGTATGGTTTTGAGGGAAAATTACAAGATAAAGACATTCCCAAATTTTAACATGGTCGAATTCGACCAGTTTTAAAAACACACTAAAAAGCTTGAAAATTTTAGCAAGATGAATACAATTCAAATAGTTGCCAAAACATATGGAATGAGATGCTTACCGCTTTTTAGCATCTTTTTTTGTATCATGAAAAAAAATCAGCAAATCCAAGTGATGTGAGTAGAAATCGCAATTTTCAAGGTTAAAGAATCAGATTATATTAGTTTGACTGATATGGTAAAAAAATTTGGCGATGATGTTATGATATATAGTTGGATGAGGAATAGGAATACCTTAGAATTTATATGATCATGGGAAGAATTGTACAATCCAAACTTTAAAGGTAACGAATTCGTGACCTTTAAAAAAGAGGCTTGACTCAATAATTTCAATTTAACTCCAAGAAAATGGATTGAAGCTACCGGAGCGATAGGCATTATTTCCAAAGCAGGAAGGTATGGATGATGAGTGTTTGCACACAAAGACATAGCTTTTGAATTTGCCACCTGGATAAGTCCAAAATTCAAAATTTATCTCATCAAAGAATTTCAAAGGCTCAAAGAACAAGAAGTGCAGGCACTAGACCGGAACGTCAAAAGATTTCTCACAAAGATGAATTACAAGATCCACACTGATGCCATCAAGGAATATCTTATCCCAAAACAACTTTCTCAGAATGAGATCAACGTTCTGTATGCTGACGAGGCGGATGTCCTCAATCTCGCTTTATTCGGGATGACGGCGAAACAATGGAAATCCGCAAACACCGGAAAGGAATGAAACGTAAGGGACTACGCCACCATAGAACAGCTTATCATTCTCGCAAATATGGAAAGCATCAACGCAGAATACATCAAGCTCAAACTCCCGCAAAGCCAAAGACTCCAGCTGCTCAACCAGACAGCAATCACGCAAATGAAGTCTTTGCTGAATATCTGAGAGCCAAAGAGGTTTTTGGATGAGGGGAAATAAGAAAATTTCTACTTACTCCTCGCATCAAATCTTGCAAGGCGAGGATTACTGGTCGAAAAAAACATTATTTTAATAAAAAATGTTTTTCAATCACTATGTTTATAGTTCCAGGATTTCTTCATGATACGGCTACGGGTTCTGTTAAGTGTTCTCTTATAAGTTGTTTGGTTACATCAACTATTGAACCAAAAGGTAATGGGACGCATCTTTTAAATTCTATCATATCTGCTTTTGCCTTTTTAACTAATTCTTTTCGATGTTGACTTTTTGCTAAGGCACAGCCGTCAAATCACATCAGTTTTTCAAAAATATCATTGATATTTTTATCATCTAATGGAAATTCCCGAGGAATATTTAAAGTTTCAAACGCTAATTTTATACATTCACAATATTGAGTTGCTACGCTTTCTATTTGCTTTTCAGAAAGTCAGGAATTAGAGAATTTATTATCATTTTCAGTGAAACGATCAAAAATTTCTTTATTTTCTATAGGATTTTTATAAGGTCAACAATATCAAAAATATTTATTAATTTCTTCGCTAATAAATTCCATATTTTCTAATGAAATATCCATTCAGAGTGAACAATGACAAAAAGTTAATTTGTATGCAATTATCCGTGGAGATATAGCATTTCATTGATCTCTAAAATTGTATATAGAAAGTGTCGTTGCTGGTATGATATAATTTATATCTTTTATTATTGAAATTCCAGGAGCATTAATTATTTGTTCCATAACCTTTTTAATTTCTTTGTCATTTAGTATATCATAGTTTATTCCAAGAATTCTTGTAGCACGTGTAACGGCAGAAGAAAACATTCTAACGCTCATTATGATATTTTTTCTTTTGAAAAAACCAAACATTTTAAATAATTAATATATAAACAAGATGTGATTTATATACTTCTATAAAAATTATCTATTATCTGTCGGATCTACTGCTCTACAAAAATGAATATGTAATCTATCCGAAAGGTAATGTCTTCATATATCAGATAATCTAATTTTTAATTCATATGTTTTTAGAAGATTGATATCTAGACTCATAATTTCTGAAAGTACTATAAAAGATTCGTCTCAAATAATTTTATGATAGGGTAAGTACACATATGAATATGATTTATTTTTTTTCATGGAGTTTATTTTGTCGTTCAATTTTGTATCAGTCATATCGGGTAGTGCTGATAAGATATTTTTAAGATCGGACAATAAAATTATGGGAGCAAAAGAAAAATAATCATTTGAGTTTCTATCAATAACTAGATCACAACTTTGATTAAGCAACATAATAGCTTCTTTTTTTTGCTTAATTATCAATTTTCAGTCTGCAAGACTAATAATATGGGGAAAGGAAAAATCAATAACAATATCTCATTGTAAAAAATCAGCAGATTGGTGAAAATCAATAACGTTTAAAAACATATTAAGAACTCTTATTTATGAAACTATGATGAATTGCTCTCTTTTCCTCTCTGGTTAACGGGTCTTTATCTTCTTTT
>CAZWTC010000049.1:0-1547 GCA_964637175.1 uncultured Candidatus Peribacteria bacterium | reverse complement strand
GACTTTGACGAGTTGCTGTGAAGTCATGAATTTTATATTCATCTTATTAACTTCAAATCCTTGACTAGAAACCGTTTTTACTATGAAAGGTTCATCAAATTTAATGTTAGAAGGGTGATTGCAAACCTCTTCTCTACAAGTTGTGTCGACATAATAAGCCATAATGATTATTGAAAGAGTAAAAGGTGTTTTTTATTCTTTTTCTCGCATTTGTGAGGTAATATTAAAATTTTTAATCGTAGATCATTCTGCAGTTACTACAGTTCACTTGAATGCGAACTTATAAGACATATCTAAAGTATATATATGGGCTCAGATAATTTCTAAAGCAGTGCCAGCTGTAGCTCAGCTTATAGTTATAGATAATTCATTTTTATTTTCGTCAAGATACATTTTGTTTTTATAATAAGTAGATAATTCATTTATTATTTCTTCTGTATCTTCATTAGGGATAATTACATTTTTTAGTCAAACTTCTTCTTTTGCCTCCTTACTGTTGATTAGATGATTATGTGAATATAATTCTTCAATAAGCTTTCTTGATATTTTTTTAATATCTTTTTTCCATTTAGATAAATTTAGAAGTTTTCTACTCAATTCTCTAATTAATCTATGTGTTCTATCAAAAGATCATAACATAGTAGGGGCACATTCATTAGAAATTCTATCTAATACACTTACTAAAAATCTTTCTTTTTTTAGTCCAATTCTTTCTTTGGCAAATTTAATATATCACATTACATCTTCTATGGCTAAACTTCTCATTTGCTCGCCCTTACCATTATTGAAGGAAACATTTGTTGCTGGATCTATTGGACTTAAAAAAGTTCCTTTCGGCATAATGATTTCATCTGCTCATAAGCTTATTAAAGTTCAAGCACTCAAAGCTTTAGACATAATAATTACCTCAAAAGAAATTTTCGTAAATTCCCTAATTAGACTTACAATAGGCCGAACGGCATCAAGAGATCAACCATTTGTACTTAAAACTAAGGTTCTCTTGTCTACCATTCATTGGGCTTTAAGTATACTCCTAAAAATAGGAACAACATCAGACGATACAGAAGTTCAAAAAGATCCAGGAGGAAAATCATTAGTTATGTAAGTGATAACTTTAGAATTCCTTTTTTCTTCTAATCTTCCAATTATAGTTTCAATGCTCATAGACAAGCAATAAAAAACTAAAAAATATGTATATGTCAACTATATTAAACATCCTAACTATTTTTTCAATAGAATAATGAGTTTTACTATGCTTTCCATCGCGGTTATAATAACTTCTTATGTCTTTTTGACTACAGCCTTCTTTTCTTTCGGTGATTTTTTTACTGCTAATTTTTTCGTAGTCTTTGTTTTCTTCTCCTTAACTATCTTTTCAGCCTTAGCTGGAGCTTTCCCGCCTTGCGGGACTCCTTTGCTTTGCTCAGTCGCTTTTTTAGCTCAATATTTTGGCTTAGGACCGGTCGCGATAATCGCTAGACAGTCGGCTTTAGTCAAATCTGAAGCATCTTTGCCTCCCTTCGGAATCTTGTAGTTGTTTCCGTCGA
>CAZWTC010000048.1:1032-6612 GCA_964637175.1 uncultured Candidatus Peribacteria bacterium | reverse complement strand
CTAAACTAAATTAAAAGAAGAAGCCCCTCTTATTTTCTTATTTCGGTAGTAGGGATATGACAGACAACTCGGCGCTATCTGACATATGGCAGATTAGGGTTGAGTTGTGGTAGGTAAATGGTAAAAGTTTGTCCTGACTTTGTCAGTATTTTTCCTGTTTTGGGTTTTTATAGTGTCGTTATGCTTTTTATATTTAAAAATCCGAAAAATGCAAGAATTCTATACCGATGACTCGCTATTCGACCTTTGGAACAATGAAAAGAAGAAGTTGAACAGATCTCATAAAATCATTTATCCACAACCGGGAGAAATTCGATATATTAAGATATGAATCAATGTCTGAAAGGAAATTTTTTGAAAAAAGAAGTTTTTTAGACCGGTACTTGTAATAAATAGAATTGGTAATATGCTTTTTTGTGTCCCAATGACTACTAAAGGCAAACAAACTGAATATTATATGAAAATTCTCTCTTTTTCTGATAAAAAAGATTCTTATCTTGTTGTAAATCAAGGTAGGGTTTTCGATGCACAGAGGTTTTCTATTAGAATTGGCAAGGTTATATTCAAAGAATTCGAACAAATAAAAAAACTTCTGTGTTATAAGTACTTTCCAGAAGTTCTATAAGATTTTTCCCCGGATTGTCCCGGGGAGGAGCCCCTAATTGGGCAGAGTTGTTTACCCTATCGTCTTATTGATAGGGCGGAGCCTACACGAAGTAGGTAGAGTGATGATAGTATACACAAAACTCTTTTAAAATCAACTCTTTTTACTTTTTATCCAAGTCTCAAAAATATAATGAATTCAGAATGTAGAGTACAGAATTCAGAATACAGAATTCAGAATGCAAAATTCAGAAAAAAATTATTGCAAGTATTTCTGTTTATTCGCATTATGTTCATCCAAGGTTTTTCCGTAATGGATATTCCCTTGCGTGTCATGCAGATAATATAAGTAATCGGAACTCTGCGGATTCATGACGGCATTGATGCTTTCCCGTGTCGGATTGGAGATCGGTGTCGGAGGCAATCAGCGGACAGCTCTGGTGTTGTATATATTCTTCGCATCGTTCACGTTTTTTGCGATGACCGCTGGAGTGCATGAGGCATAGGAAATCTTGAGTCCATAGCAGAGGGTGATGTCTGCGTCGATCTTCATTCAGATTTCCAATCTTTTTAGGAATATGCCTGCAACAGTCGCTTTGTTCGCAGTATTCCTTTCTTCTTTTTCGAGGATGCTTGCGAGGATTATCGTCTTGTACCGATTTTTCGGCTCGTTTGCTTTGCTTCGTACTTTGCTGTTGAAATCCTGCAATTGCTTCTCGACTAATTGAGGGATGAGTTCCTTGTTCTTGTCGACATTATAGGTATCCGGATACAAGAATCCTTCGAGCGTTTTGAAATTGATATTCAAGAGTCATAATGTGGCGTTGTTCAAAAATGCGTATCTCTCCTGATATTTCACTATGATGTTCGGATTCGTCACATAGCTTATGAAGTCGCCTCCGGTGATGTATCCTTTTCTTGCCAAGGCTTCATCGATGTCGTAGATGGATCGCCCTTCCAAAATCGTCAGACGAAGATAATCTTTTTCTGATCCCTTGAGGATTTTTTGGACGAGCTCCGATTTCGTATAGCTTCCGCTGAACGTGTATGTCCCTGCTTCGAGCTTGGAGAAAGATATATCGCGATGAGTGAATAAATATAATTTCATGCGGAATTTTTCTATGGTGCTGAGTTCGTTGAAGATTTTCGAGACATTCTCTCATGATTCAATGGTTATCTTTTCATTGAGGGTGATGTTCTTCGTGAAAAGGTAGATAAGAAAAATAAGCGCTATGAGCAGTATCCGTCTTCAGAATTTAATCTTTTTCTTGGGTGCAGTCATACTTGTCATCAAAAAATAAATATCCAGAGACTATAGTAATATCGTTTTTTTTGTCAATTACGAAAAAAAATTCCTTTTGCTCTTGAAAAAAAAACATATTCCTGTATGCTGTTGCCTCACAAAATTTTTGTCCATACCGACTGATTTAGAAATATTCAACTTCTGCACTTCGTTTGAAATTGAATCATCTAAAATCGCCGGTATAATTTCGACATCATAAAAACCCTCAATACTTCAGGTTTTTATTGTGTCTCAAATATTTTTTTATCTATATAAACTATACTACTATGTGATTATTCGGAAGCAGTGAAAAAAAGTATGTGTACTTTTTTGGTGAAACAAAAGGCCTCGGGAAAGATATCCTCGGAGGTAAAGGAAAAAATCTTTCAGAAATGGTGGAAATGTGACTCCCTATCCCTAGCGGATTCACTATCACGACAGAAACATGCGATCTGTATTACAAAAGCAATAAGACATATCCGCAGATAGTGTTGGATCAGATCGAAGAAAAACTTCAAAAGCTTGAACATGTCATGGGAAAAAAACTTGGAGATCCAAAGGATCCCTTGTTGGTCTCTGTAAGATCCGGAGCAGCAGATTCTATGCCTGGAATGATGGATACTATCCTCAATCTCTGACTTAATGACGAATCAGTGCAAGGATTGATCGAAAAGACTGGCAATCCAAGATTTGCGCGGGATAGCTACAGGAGATTTTTGCAGATGTTCGGTGATGTCGTCATGGAAGTCCCTCATCATGATTTCGAGCATGCGTTGCAATCAGTAAAAGATGCAAAGGGAGTGAAACTTGATACCGAATTGGATGTAGTTGATCTTCAGAAAGTAGTCTCTTTGTATAAGGAAGCAATCAAGAAAGCAACCGGAAAGGATTTTCCAAATAATCCAAGACAACAATTACAGATGTCTATCGATGCAGTCTTTGGTTCTTGGAACAATGATAGAGCTATCGTCTATAGAAAACTCAATGATATCAGAGGATTGCTGGGAACTGCAGTAAATGTCCAAGCTATGGTATTTGGAAATATGGGAGATACTTCAGGAACATGAGTATGCTTCACCAGAAATCCGTCTACCGGAGAACATAAATTCTATGGAGAATTCTTGATGAATGCTCAAGGAGAAGATGTAGTCGCCGGTATCAGAACTCCTTTGGAGATAGCTGAGCTTGATAGAGTGATGCCTGCATGCTATAAAGAGCTTGTAGAAATCTACCAAGGACTAGAAAAACATTATAGAGATATGCAAGATATGGAATTCACTATCCAGGAAGGGAAATTATTCATCCTGCAGACAAGAAATGGAAAAAGGACAGCTGCTGCTGCCATCAAGATGGCGGTCGATATGGTAAAAGAATGACTCATCGATGAAAAAGAGGCAGTGCTCAGAGTGAAACCTGAACAGCTTGATAGCTTGCTCCACAAACAGATAGATCCATCAGCCAAAAAAGCTGCTGAATTGCTTACCAAAGGACTTCCTGCTTCGCCAGGAGCTGCTGTAGGACAAATCGTCTTCACAGCGCAAGCTGCTCACGATCGGAATGAAGGAGGCAAAAAGGTCGTTCTCGTAAGGACAGAGACTTCTCCTGAAGATATCATCGGTATGGTGGCTTCCCAAGGAATCTTGACTGCTAGAGGAGGAATGACTTCTCATGCTGCGGTCGTTGCCAGAGGAATGGGAAAATGCTGTGTAGCCGGTGCTGGGGAAATCGTTGTCGACGAACACGCTAAAACCGTTGTCATCAAAGGAAAGACATTGAAAGAATGAGATATGATCACCTTAGACTGATCTACCGGAGAAGTTTTCAACGGTCCGTTAGCAGTCATCGATCCAGAATTGAGCGGCGATTTCGGAACGCTTATGACCTGGGCTGACAATTATAGGAAATTGCTCGTAAGGACAAATGCAGATACTCCGCATGATGCTGAAGTAGCGAGAAAATTCGGTGCTCAAGGTATCGGACTCTGCAGGACAGAACATATGTTCTTTGCTGAAGATAGGATCAGAGCAGTGAGAGAGATGATTTTGGCTGAAGATGTCGCTGGAAGAAAAAAGGCTCTTGCAAAAATCCTTCCTTACCAAAAAGAGGACTTTATCGGAATCCTCAAAGCTATGGCTTGATTACCGGTGACTATCAGATTTTTGGATCCTCCTTTGCATGAATTCCTGCCTCAGGAAGAAAAAGATATCGTTGAACTTTCTCATATCATGGGAGTAGATCTCGAAATCTTGAAGAAAAAAATAGAATCATTGCATGAATTCAATCCGATGCTCGGACATAGAGGATGCAGATTAGTCATCACCTATCCGGAAATCGCTGAAATGCAGACAGAAGCAGTCATCTCTGCAGCATGCGAACTCAAAAAAGCTGGTGTCGATGTCAAACCCGAAATCATGATCCCATTGGTCGGATTCAAATCAGAATTGGATTTCAATACGGAAATCGTCAGAAAAGTCGCAAAAGATACTATGGATAAATATGGTGTTTCTGTCGACTACAAACTCGGAACTATGATAGAGGTGCCTAGAGGCGCAGTCACTGCGGATAAAATTGCAGAGACTGCTGAATTCTTCTCATTCTGAACAAACGATCTTACTCAGATGACTCTTGGATTCTCTAGAGATGATGCAGGATCTTTCATCAAGGAATATGTGAACAAAAATATCTTCGAAAAGGATCCATTCCAGACCTTAGATACGGAAGGAGTCGGCCAGTTGGTGCAGATGGCAGTTGATAAATGAAGAAAGACAAGACCTGATATCAAGCTCGGTATCTGCGGAGAACATGGCGGAGATCCGATGTCTATCGCGTTCTGTCATAAGGTAGGCTTGAGTTATGTAAGCTGTTCACCATTCAGAGTGCCTATCGCGAGATTAGCAGCAGCACATGCAGCACTAAAAAACTAACAACTAACAATTAATAACTAATAATGATGGAATTCTTTTGAAATATAAAAAATTCTCTCTGAATATTATCTCTGAAAGAGGACTGTCTACGGACGGTTCTTTTTCTTATTTTTGATTAATGAAAAAAACCCCTGAGAAATGTCCCAGGGATATTTTAATGCATACTTATTTTTATAAATTGATAATATCTTTTAGACGTAATAGAACGTCTTCTTCTGATATTAATAACTTATCTTTAGGTGATTTAGATATCTCGTATGTGTTTCCTGATCTGGATATATACGGTTTAGCTCCTTTCCGTTCAAGAGATTTAGCTATTTCGTATACATAGATTTTTTCCTCAAGTGTTTTAGCAGTTGATGTTAGTTTATTTAAAAAATGAGTTTTTTGTTCATCAATCCAATCCTTTATAATAGGATGATCAAACTCATATTCTTCAAATAAATCTTTCCACAGTTTAAAGTTTCCTTCTTCTTTTAAAATATACTTTACTGCTAGTACTTCTATTCTATGCCAACAATTTTTCCATTCATCTTCTTCTTCCATACATAAGATATCATACCATTCTTTGTATGTAGGATGTAATTTTTCAATTTGGCGTAATACATTATTGTAGTTGTCTGAACCATCAAGACTTTCGGCAAGTATCTTGAGCCATGCAATAAGGGTGTTTTCTTTTTCAGCAAGCTTTTGCATTTCTACATATATTAAATTTTTTGTATTATAAGAAACACACTCATTACTTATTTTTTTCCATTCATTGATAGTAAA
>CAZWTC010000048.1:0-1022 GCA_964637175.1 uncultured Candidatus Peribacteria bacterium | reverse complement strand
CTCATCTTTTCAAACAAGAGATTTAACACTTTTTTACATTCTTTATCATCATTACCACCAAAATCATATTGGCCAGCCCACTCAAAAAACACATAATATTCTTCAAATGTTTTTATTCTTAAAAGAATATCTTTCAAATATGTGATTTTTTCACGTTCATTGGTATAATGTCCTATTATTTTTGTGTGTTCAAAAATGCTAGTTGCTCTGTTTCTTGCTATTTTTAGAACTTCAGAGTAAAGTTTTCTTTTTATTTCTCCTGTCTCTAATATGTTTAAAACCATATTCACAGGCAAAATCTCTGAATACACTATCAACAGTTCATCATATCTTTTGTGTGGCAGTAGCTCTTTGAGAGCATATACCTCACCTATTGTTAGTCCTGTTGGTACAGGAGCACCTTGTAAGATTTCTACAACTTTTTTTGGAAATCCTGCTTTTTCTATTTTTGTTAAATTTTCTTTTTCCATATTTTTATGTATTTATGTTTCTATTTAATATATTTATTTGAATATGTATATATTTAAATAATTGTATTTGTCAATTCTTTTCTTTCTTGACTTTTATTTCTTTTTCATTAAATAGAGTGTCTCTAAAAACAAATATAAAATCTAAAACAATCGCTTTATGAAAAAAAGAAAAAAGAAAGAAAAACATTCGGTAGCGAAAGAAAAACATTCGGTAGCATCGACCACTTATCAAGTCAATCATTCTGGATTGAGTTATTTCGCTCAACATCTTATGTTGCTTATTCAGCATTATGTGGATATCAAGGATATCAAAGTTCCATCTGATGATATTTCTTGGGATACTTTGGTTGGAGTCAATCAAAAAATCGATCTTGAGAACAAGAAAGAACGAGCTAAGAAATTTTGTTCTATTATTAAACTATCAAAAGAAGAAATTAATGATCTTGATACGATAGCTATCAGAGTGACAGAATTTGTGGCAGAACATCAGCCAGAGAACGTTATAAAGAGTTAATTATGTAAAATGCTTGAAGTTTTCTTCAGGCATTTTTT
>CAZWTC010000047.1:2264-6692 GCA_964637175.1 uncultured Candidatus Peribacteria bacterium | reverse complement strand
TTGCTAGCCTAGCAGAACAATTAGGTGTTTCTAAGAAATTAGCTTCTGAATTAGTAAACTCATTCATCGAAACTGTTATCGGTGGAGTTAAGAAATCTGGAGAAGTTAGAATTCAAGGATTCGGAACTTTCAAAGCTTCAAAAAGAAAAGCTAGAGAAGGTGTAAATCCACAAAACCCAAATCAAAAAATCAAGATCCCTGCAATGAAGGTAGTTACTTTCAAAGCTGGTTCTGAATTTAAAGGTGCTATCAAGAAATCTTAGTTCCTTATTCAATATCATAAAAAGACTTCGTCGCAAGACGGGGTTTTTTTAATTGATTTTAACTACTAAACTAGTATATATGCTATATATCATAATTCTGCATTTTACATTCTACATTCAAAATCATGACGTGATATATCATTTTAGCTGCTATCATCGGCGGTCTGATAGGATATTTTGTTTTCTATCTCAGGTATCAGCACAAGGATACCATCAATCAGCTCAGATCAAACCTCAAGGATGCAGCCAAAGAGATCCAATATCTCAGCAACGAACTCGATGAATATGTCCAGCAAAATGCTCTTCTGAAGCAGAAAACCACGGAACTCCTGGAAAAAAACGATGACCTTTCCGATGTCGTAGCCGAATTGAGCAAATATTATGTGCATATGAAAAAAGCCGCAGAAAAGACGAGCGAGCTCAGCAAGTTTCTCCACACTCCGAATCCGAACATTGAAGAGAAAATGCAGCCGTTTTTGGATAAGGCGAAAGAAAAGGTGAATGAAGAGACAGAAAAGACGTTCTTTTAAATTAATGAATAATTAATAATGAAAAATGAATAATGACGGTACTGCTAAAACGGACTATTTGTATCTCAACAATAGATAATATTATTACAATACCAAAATCATTCATCATTCATTATTCATCTTTAATCAATTAATAATATAGTTTGTCTTATAATCAAAAGCATATCCTGATCCATGATCCGAAAACAGGATACAACACGATAGCCGACCAATACGGCGATTATCACAAACACCTTGATAGTTTTGAAAAAGGTGTTTTTGTTAAATTCTTACCAAGGGACAAAGAGCATCTGCATATCATAGATCTCGGCGCCGGTGATGGGAGATTATACAAATTCCTTGCGCCTTTG
Organism: uncultured Candidatus Peribacteria bacterium; assembly: GCA_964637175.1. Taxonomy (GTDB): domain Bacteria; phylum Patescibacteriota; class Gracilibacteria; order Absconditabacterales; family Absconditicoccaceae; genus CAJBLF01. The sequence goes on along the minus strand of CAZWTC010000047.1, from coordinate 5,549 downwards.
AAGCCAGAAAGATACGTCGCCTGCGATATCGCTGAAAAATTGCTGAAAAGGCATCCAGGAAAAAATGTAGAAAAAATAGTCTGTAATCTGGAAGACACACTCCCCTTCGATGATGAATCGTTCGATCTCGCAACCAGTTTTTTTGTGCTTGAACATATCGAAGATATCAATGGCTTATTTTCTGAGGCATATAGGATATTGAAATCGTGATGAGTATGGATCATCGGACATTTCATCCAAAGACGTGAATTCATCCGGAAAAAAGATAAGGATCAGTTCAGAATAAGATTTTTTAATCATAGGATACAAGACATAGAGAAGCTCCTCATCAAGAATTTCTTCGATCTCCATGTCGTACCCATTCGCGAGGAAGGTACTATCATAGGACATGTGCTTGTTTGTACCAAAGCGTAATTGCTTGAAAAAAAGACTATTTTACATATACCTGGAGCAGGGAGCAAGTATCAAGGAGCAAAACACCTACAACCTGTTACTTGTAACTTGTAACTCAAAAAATTTATTATTAATTTTTTGCTATGAAAAAATTTCTGATTACGACGCCGATTTATTATCCTAACGGCTATCCACATATCTGACATGCATATGCGAGTTTTATCGCTGACTTTTATGCGAGATACAAAAGGTTGCTCGGATATGAGGTGAAATTTTCCACAGGAAACGATGAAAACAGCCAAAAGATAGTCCAACAAGCCCAGCTTGAAGGCAAAGAAGTCATGGCGTATCTCGACGAGATGGGGAAAAAACGGGAAAACGTCCGGCAGCATCTGCAGATTTCCTATACCGATTTCATCAGGACAACACAGGAGAATCATAAGAAGTTGGTCCAAGAAATGCTCCAGAAATCGTATGACAAATGAGATATCTATGAAGGAGAATATAAATGATATTACTGTGTGGGATGCGAAGGATTCAAAACAGAAAAAGACCTGATTGAAAAAGATTGAGAACTCGTCTGTCCTGATCACCTCAAAAAACCCGATCTGATTACGGAAAAAAATCGATTCTTCAAGCTCAAAAACTATCAAAAACCATTAGAGAACTTTTTTGCGAAACATCCTGCTTTTGTACTTCCTGAATATAGATTCAATGAAGTGAAATCATTTGTGAACGGCTGATTGGAAGATTTTTCAGTCTCTAGAGAAACCAATAAATTCGGCATACCGCTTCCTCGGGATCCTAAACAAGTGACCTATGTACGGTATGATGCATTATTCAATTATGTCACGGTTTCCAGGGACCAAGGATTCCGGTCCGATGATACAGAAATCGTTCATATTCTCGGAAAAGATATCAGCAGATTCCATGCGATTTTTCGGCCTGCGATGCTGATGAGCGCTGAACTCAAAATACCGGACAAAGAATATATCACCGGATGGTTTACCGTCAGCGGACAAAAAATGAGCAAGTCGCTCGGCAATGTGATCGATCCTGTCCAAGTCGTAGATGATTACGATAGGGATGCATTGATCTTCAACTTGCTGTATGATGTGCCTATCGGTGCAGATGGTGATTTTTCTGTAGAAAGATTAGGAAACCTCTATGATAGCATGCTGATCGGATGACGAGGCAATCTGGTCAATAGAGTCACCAGTTTGTGTAAAAAATACGGCGTCACCAACGGAAGATTCAATAAACAGCAACGAGAAGTCTTCAAAGAGAACAACAACAGCAATCTCGTCCATTATTTCGAGGACGGATGGGATGGCGCCAAGATAGAAGATCAGTACCTGAAAAAAGCCGACATCAAATGATATCTAGATGATCGATATCAATTAGTCCAGAAAGCGAATGAATACATGACGAGGACCGAACCACGGAGCAAATATAAGAATGAATCGACTAAGGATGAAGCGCTTTCTGATCTCCAATTCCTGCTCTATATCGTAAAAAACATAGCGCTATTTTCAGCGCCTATCTTGGTCAATGGATTCAAAAAAATCCAAGCGATCTTCGGCAATGAAGAATTCAGCGCTATAGATTCTACCGTGAATACGGCTGATAATACTTTCAAAATCGTCTTTGATATGGAAGAATTCCCGGTGAATCTCAATCCACAAATAATATATAAGAAGACCTTAGAAGCTTAGACATTAGACCTTGGAAGAAACAATAATCCCTTACGCATTTTCCCATTTTATCCCTCGACAGGAGTTTTTCCTTGCTCTTCAATAAGAGTCTTTTTCGTATTCACAAAAGTGAACAAGAACATGATTATCACGCCGATGGCGAATGCGAATAGGAAGGTGGCCTGCGGAGAAATCTTGTCCCAGAGCAATCAGAGGATATATCAGCCAGGAAGTGAAACGATTCCGATAGCGGTATGGAAGACACCCAATGCCGTTCATTTGTTTTTGCCTGCCAAATCGACGACCAAGGCCCTTTCCGTTCCGTCCACGATAGCGAACAAGAGTCCGAACAGCACAAAAAAGAAAATCACTCGTCAGAGCTGAGTCACCAAAGCCAATCATAAGGTCACTACCAAGAATAAGCTATAGGCAATCCACAGCATGGTTTTCCTTCCGATACGATCGGAGATGATCCCTGCAGGAGCAGAAATCAAGGTATATACGCCGTAAAATAATACGTAATACAAAATCGCTCTTTCATCGGTAGCCCCTGCACTTTTCGCTTTGAGCAAGAGGAACGCGTAGCCGAAATTCACCAAAGCGAAGAGCGCTGAAACCAGGATGAAAAGCTTGAGATTTTTAGGCAAAAGCTTGATAGCCGTGCCCAATGACGGAAGCGCTATTTTCGGCTCGACATTCACATGATTCCGTTGTCTTTCGTGCTTCATATGTTTCGCTTCCTTGACGAAAAGTATCGCTATGACAGCGACGACTCCAGGCAGGAAAGCGAAGAGAAATAGATTATGATATCACAGATACGGGAAAAGGATCAATGCCAAAACTGCTCCCAATACGGATCCTGTCCCATCCATAGCTCTCTGGATACCGTAGGACTTACCCATATATTCCGGCGGTGTGGAATCTGCGACCAATGCATCTCTCGGTGCATCCCTGAGTCCTTTCCCTATCCTTTCGACCACTCTGAAGACCAAGACCATCGCTGGCCCGGGCATGACGACGGCACAGTGGACGTACACCTACGGTGCCGCCAATGCCAGCTACTCGGATGAATGCGTCAGCGGCTGCCCGACCACGCACTGGCTTTTCTTCACGAGCTGCACGGCCTTTTCCAGCACCGTGAGCGTCTTGAGGCCGAGAAAATCGATTTTGAGGAGGCCGAGATCTTCGATCGCGTGCA
>CAZWTC010000047.1:0-2254 GCA_964637175.1 uncultured Candidatus Peribacteria bacterium | reverse complement strand
CATGTCTTGGCGATAGCGAACAATGGTTTGGTGATGGTGGAAAAACTATATCCGATCAAAACGAATATTTTCCTTTTCTTAAATTTATCTGACAAATATCACGAAAACACTTTCAACAAGGATGCCGTGGTATCCGCCGCTCCTTCTACGATTCCTATAATCGTCGCACCTGCTCCCAAGCTCGTGAGGAATAATGGTATCAAGGGAAACACCATCTGAGAGCTCAAATCGGTAAGCAAGGAAACCAAGCCGAGCAAGAGCACGTTTCTGGAAATTCATTTAAGAAAGTATTTCAAGTTTTTCATAGACGATATACCTAAACAGCTAAATTTTTTTATACAACACTATATCATTCCCCTTCTCTCTTATACGTCATTCCCCATCCACCGACAGACGTCATTCCCTTGAAAAAGGGAATCCACACTAAGCAAACTGGATTCCCGCCTTCGCGGGAATGACGTAATGAAGTGTAAGGGAATGACGAGCTGATTTTTTTATTTCTTTTTTTCAACAATCTTCAACACAAAATATACCACAAAGACTATGTAATATTGAATATATTCTCAGAGATTGAAAAATGCGACGTGAAGTATAGCGAATACTAACGCGATGTAAGCCAGGCTTTGAATGGTTTTCCGATGTCTTTTGAAGAGTCTGATGGAAAAATCATTTGACGTCAAAAATCCTATAAACAGACATACTAATGCAATATATCCTGAAAGAATCCAAAATACATTGAGTTGTGAAGCGAGCGTAAAACTGTTGTTCAACCGATGTCCGACATTTATTCCCGCATGGGTGAAGAGCACCAAAAATGTAGTGATTCATAAAGTCCTTCTATATTTCATGCCAAGAGCAGCAATGAAATAGAGTATACTTATGAGCATATATCGTAGTCATTTCAGCGATCTTCATCTTATCGTTTTGAGATAGTCCCGGAGTCATGAAAAACTGATGGTTTTTAGTTCCGAGTGCTTCATCAGAATCATAAATACCGGCTTCACCAGCAAGGTGATCCATAACAATATCATTCCTGTGTCTGCGAACCATTTCCCAGCTTCGTTTCAAAGAAATCATAATGCATCCGGAGCAGCATATGAAATGGTCACTATTGCCAAACTGATAACGGCAATAATGGAATAATAGAAAATCATGAGAGTGTTGATGGCGTAAAAAATTTTATATTTTTTTTATACATATCTCAAACGTTTGTGTATGCAAGACAAAATTTCAGATATTTTTGAATCACAATGAGGCATAGAATGACAATAGATCGCTTTTCTTTTTCGTATCCAAGATAATATAGGAATATCATTTGTTTTTTACTGTTTTTTCAAAGTCCTCATACAAAGCGCTACCAAGATGTTTTCATCTTCGTCACTCCTTGATAAAAATATTATCCAACCAGAATATTTTTTTCAATGCTATGCTGTGATCATACTTTTCTAGCACATGATGCAAATATACTGTTCACATCCTATCTTGTATCTCTTGACGCATCGCAGAGATATCCCATCAATTGATTCATCAAACATATTTTTTATCGTATATGAGTCGTTTTCCTGTATATCATTTTTCTTTTTGCCGATAAGGTCGTTGTCTGATCAACAGAGTCAAATTATCGTTTTCATCCCAAGTTTCATGGCCAAAAACTTCATAAAGAAGACTCATCTTTCTTTTGATATCTCTTGCTGTATCATGTACAATACTATATCATTGTGTTATCATAGCGATGATTTTTAAAAGATATATCTTTTTTAAAAAAATTATTTATTATATCATTACTTCAATTCTGCCATACGTTTCTGGACTTCAGTGTAGAAATTCTGCGTATCTGCGAGATATTTGTTGCAAGCTGTCTCATATTCCCTACCTTCACCGCGATACACTATTTCGAGTTCATTTGCTTTTTGAGCCCATTTCGCCATGTTAGCAGTATCTCACTTTGCTTGATATTGAGCGACTTTGAATGCGTATGCCATCAACTCTATGCATTCGTCTTTGGTCGCAGATTTAGTGGTTGCGGTTTCTGGAGATTGAGTCTCTGTGACTGTTGTGTCTGTTTCACCGGTAGTTGGAGAAACATCTGTTTTCTTAGTCGTTCCGCATCCGGCAAGAAGCAATACAGAACATGCAACAACAGCAATTAATAATGATTTTTTCATAGTATAATAATTAATGATAAAAACTTTTTAGCATAAAGCATGATGCAATATTACTGTTTATGTATTTCATAGCCGTTTTTGGTATCTTT
>CAZWTC010000046.1:0-6955 GCA_964637175.1 uncultured Candidatus Peribacteria bacterium | reverse complement strand
TCGGCAAATCAATCATTACCATGGTCTGAAAAACTTATAGAAAAATATAAAGATAAATGGTATTGGACCCGATTATACGAAAATTCTAAAATAGATAAAGATATGATTGATTTTAATCCATTAGTTTTTTTAGATACAGAGACTACAGAATTAGAAAATCCAAAAATAATTCAATTGGCTTATAAATACGATTGAAAATACTTTAATCAGCTTTATGGTACTGATTGAGTGTCTATTTCTATAGAATCAATGACTATACACAATATCACAGAAGAAATGATTAACGGAAAACCATCTTTTGATTCGTCTGCTGATAAAAATACATTGCAAAATATATTAAAAAACAACATTTTAGTCGCTCATAATGCAATTTTTGATATAAATGTCCTCAAAAATCACTGAGTATATACATATGAATACATAGACACTTTAAAAATAGCTAGATATTTGCGACCTGAATTAGAACAACATAATGAGCAATATCTAAGATATTATTTTAAGTTACAATTTGATAAAAAAATTGATGCACATGACGCATTGAGCGATATAAAAGTATTAGAAAAGATATTTGAAAAGATGATGGAAGAATTTAGAAATAGAAATAGAAATAAAGAAAAGACAGATTTAGAAATATATGACGATATGATAATAATATCTAAAAAGCCATCCTTATTGTATAAATGTGGGTTTGGAAAACACAAATGATTATTGCGAAAAGATGTACCGAATGATTATTTAGAATGGATATTAAATCAATCTGATATAACTGATGAAAATATTAGATATACTGCAGAATCTTATTACAATTAATAAATAAGACTATTTATACCGCTTATTCTAGAAAGATTTAATCACAATAAAAATATATTTACCAATTTTTAATACAATATGGCAGAACCATCAAACAAAAAAATGGACCCTGATTTTGTAATTAGAACACTAAAACTAATAAAAGATTATGATAATTATTGTGTAGAAAAAAACATTTCAGAACACCATGATTTAAAATTCACACTATTAATTAATTGTTTACTATGATTGCTTGTTTTTGCAAAAGAAAGACCAATGAATAAAGCATTATTACAAGAAGATATCTTCAAAATAAAGGAAATTTCATGAATAAAATCTGAATTATCAAGAGTCTGAATCAGAAAATTAGAAATATGAAAATTTTTATCTCATTTCAGAAATGCTATAAGTCATATGTGTATAAAAGCCGTTATTTATAATGAATGAGATAAAACACGAAGAAAGATCGAAATATGGGACAAAAATCCTAAAACAAAAAAAATTACACTTCAAAAAATAACTTTATCTTACCAAGAAATCCTGATATTTTCGAAAATTATAGCTAGAAGATATATCAAAAAATAATTTATTTTTTTAGCTTAATTTAGGAGGATTCTTTATTATTTAATAATAAAGTGAATCCAAATCATGGATACATAATGAGTTAGGTCATTAAGTATACATACTCTCTTTAAAATTATACAGAATTCACGAAGTCAGTCAAATTAGATACATTAAATAAAATGATACTGTTTTTTTTATCCAAGATCTAGAGTATTTTGCGGAGAATATATCAAGGTATTGTATTTCATCGAAAAGGAAGGGTTTTCAGTATGCATGTATGATAACATACTCACATATAAATATACTATATACAAGAATTTATCAATATTTTTCAACAAATAATTGTCAATAATCAAAAAAATCCCACGGATATACCGTGGTGATTTCTTTTGTACACATATAATGAGAAAGACCGCTTTACGATATTAGTGAGCGTGCTCGACCAAAGAGACATGCTCTAAGATCTGATCGATCGCTGACTGGATCTCCATGACCGGCATCTGGAACGTAGCCGTGAAGAAGCCGTTGGAGAGGACAAAGGTCTGCAAGGTATCTGAAGTATCCTGCAACGATCCAATGATTTTTTCGATATCGGTGGTATCAGTGATTATGTTCTTGCTTAATGCTTTCCTGAGATCCCTGAGATGATTCTTGATCTTATCGATATTGAGGATGACCCTATCGACATACTCGGATTCGACCTTGTTGGCGGTAGTGACGCTGTATTGAGCAACGGAGTCACCGTTAAGTTCAAGGCACATTGCGAGATTCCTCTCGATATCCTTGCATACGCCTTCGATCTTCTGGATGAGCGAATTGACATTGCGGATGGATTCATTGGAGAGCCTAGAGGTGAAGTTTTCCATGATGACGCGATAAGGGAGTAAATATACTAACTGACAGTGAACAACTAATAACGAACAATGATGGAATTTTTTTAATAATAATTTTTAGTTGTTAGTTGTAAGTTGTTTTCGTGATATAAGTATATCCCCAAAGCAAGGAGAATCAAGATTAGCGGGTCAGGAAGAATATTTTTGTATGCAAAAATAGACAAGGGCAATCTTGTTATTTACACTCTCGATTTTTTCGATATACGTGCTAACCAAGAGCTATCGAAAAGAGAGAAATAAGAATACGGAAGCTACTTTATAATATATGTCAATACAATAAAATTTGACAGAATACCCTATTCAGACTATACTTGCTGCATATCACATCAGTTCGACACGTCAAAAATTTATCGCTTCAACAATCATTCATGCAAAAAACAGCACAGATAGGGAAAACACAACGGATCTGTATCCAAGGGCCCGAACCATCTGAAATCGACCAACTTGCCAAAACATACAATTTCCATGAAATGATCGTTCAGGATATCATGGGAATCAATGCACAATCAAAGATCGACACGACTAGCGATCATTTCTTTATGGCACTCACTTTCACAAAATACCTCCCCGAAAGCGGAAGATATGTATTCAACGAAATGGATGTCATCATTGGGAACGATCTGATCATTACAACTATAGGATTACAATCCAGTAAGATGGATATGATATTCGATGATATCATGAAAGATACCGCAGCGATCAACATACCCTATAAGACATCACCATATTATATCCTCTATAAGGTAATCGATGCTTTCTACGACAAAACAATCAGATCATTAGAGCTTTCTGGGCAGAAGCTTTTGGATATCCAGACCAATATGGACAAGAAAGGAGAAGAAGTGATAGATGATCTGATCAACGAGGATCTCAATAAAATCTTCGTGAAGCATAACTTCCTTTCTCAGGAAGAAATCATCGACGATCTCATTACCCATATCAATCAATTCCATGAAAAGCACCTGAACATCTATTATAACACGCTCAGATCTAAACTTGATAAAATCGTGAGAACGATAAATGTTTTGACGGAAAAGAACGATTCGCTCATGACGGCATACAACACCTATGTAGGCATCAAGAGCAACAAGAGTGTCACGAGATTGACCTTCATCAATTCAATCTTCATGCCGTTGACCCTAATCGCGGGTATCGGAGGGATGTCGGAACGGAGCATGATGACGGGACCGCAAAATCGGAGAATCACCTATCCGCTCTTCATACTCCTCTCCATCATCATAGCATTCATCACCTATGTAATACTGCGCAAATACTTCCTGAAGAGATAGGTATATCACAAACGACAGAAACCTTCGGGAATACACATCGATACAAAGAAACAGGAAACGATCACTCCTGTTTTTTTTTTGAAGAGATGGATATTATGCTATGTTAGCGATCTTTGTAGCGCAGACATAGGCACTAGTCCATGCTCGTTGAAGGTTATATCATCACGTATATCCTGTGATATCCAATGATTCGCCGATAAAGTATAATCAAGGAATCTTTTTTGATTGGAAGCATTGATCAAGTTCATTAAGAAGGATTCATCCTACGGTGACCTTAGCTTCAGTGAGGGGTCTCAATGCTTTGATACGGATATCGCGAAGCGTATCTCAAGCAGTGAGCTTGAAATATTGGACAACTTTCTTGCTGGTATGGGCAAGATCAAAATCACACTGCAAAGCATACTGAGAGATATCTTGATCCAGATAGAGGCTGGCATTGAAGATCACCGGACCGCTGATTCATCGATGAGTGAATAGCAATGATCATATAGCGGAATAGACGACTTTATTGTTGGCATAGAGCATGATTTTTGCGGACAAGGTATTCCCCGCAAGAGAAGAGAAATCCTCTTTGGTCTCTATGCCGCAGAGCGCATGATGAGGAACGGCAAGAGAAAGTCAGAGTTGCTCAGCAATCTCGTATGCGAAAGGGCTAGCGCCAACCTGAGGATACGTCATCCCTCACGTAGCGACGATCACACGTTGTGCAGTATATATTCATGTCGAAGTAGTGACCACAAAATCATCATCATCTCACCTAGTGATAGCCTGCACCTCATGAGAGAATAAATGATCAGTACCGTTTTTTTGGGATTGATCCACAAGGAAATCCACCAATTGCCTAGCTTTTCAGCTCTTGAGCACTACCCTACCATTAGCTTCTGTCTGAGTTTCTATACTATGATCATGAAGATACGAAATGATATCTTCAGGCCCGAATGCGTGAAATAATGAGGGTAATGATTTGAGTGATTGTCCGATATACTGAACGCTTGGATCGAAATTGATATTGGTCAGATTACACCTTTCTCCTCACGACATAAGGACTTTTGTGCCGAATCTTTCTGTCTTCTCTATGATGCATTTTTTCGCATGCGGAGGCAAAAATAGGGAACAAAAGAGTCCCGCAGCACCTCACCCGACGATGATAATATCATACATAAACAAATTGAGAATGTAAAATTAAGAATTGAGAATATCGATATTTTCCATTTTCAATTGTCAATTATCAATTATATTAGAGTCTATATGGTTTCAAGATATCCTGATAGTTTTGCAACGTAAAGATATTGTCGAAGATGCACGCGACCGTAAGCGGTCCGACACCGCCGGGAACCGGCGTATAGGAAGCTACCTTGTCTTTGATAGCATCGATATCCACATCGCCGACCGGTTTGCCATCGATATGCCCGTATCCGACATCCACGATGATCTGAGTCTTGTCACCACGAACAAAAGAACCATCGATCAAATGGACCTTACCGGTAGAAGAAATGATATAATCGGCCATCTTGGCGATAGTCTTGATCTGTTCAGGAGGCGTATCCACATTGCACGTATAGACGGTTGCTCCTCTCTTGATGCATTCAATAGCCAAAGGTTTCCCCACAATATTGCTTTGTCACAAGATCGCTATCGTCTTTCCTTTGAAATCGTCAAGCTTATACTGTTCCAAGAGATATAATACCGCTTTTGGTGTGGCAGGGACAAAATCCACCAGACCTATTTCAGAGAGTCACAAGATGACACCTCCGAGTCCGTCAGGATCTTTCTGGGGACTGATAGCAGCTACAAGCTGTTCTTTGTAGGGTTCGAATTGTTCAGGCAACGGCATCTGGATGATGATGCCGACGCATTCGTCATCTTGATTGAGATATCTGATAAGCTCCATGACCTTGCCGACGCTATCGTAGTTCTGATTGATATAGATGCTCACGTCATCGAACTTGCCTACCTGATTCCTATCATATTCCGCATGATGATTCTGTCAGAAGACAATGACCGGAAGCCCTATCGAATCACCATATGCCTTCTTGTGCTTCACATAGGTAGCGGAAGAATAGTCTTCACCGAGAAAAATGATGGCAAGATACGCTTTTCTATCGGAGAAAAATTGAGCTCTTTTCTGGATAAGCTCTTGCTTGAAATTCACAGAGAGTTCTTTTCACGAAAGCAGCATAGAATATGTTCAGACGATAAAAAATACATATGTATGAGTATAGTCAATCAAGACCTATTCTCAAGCAATAGTTACAGAAGCTGACTAAAGACTGCTACACTATCCAGCTTTTCCCGAGCGAACTCATCCCTACCGAAATGCCCATAAGCAGCTGATTCTTTGAAGATAGGTTTTCTGAGATTCAATCTTTCGATGATACCCCTAGGACTCAAGTCGAAATGATCCTTGATAGCATCGACTATCTGCTGAAGATCGACCTTCTGGGTACCGAAACAATCGACATAGACGCTTACGGGCTGGGGAACACCGATCGCATATCATAACTGGATTTCGCATCTATCAGCGATTCAGCTTCCGACGATATTCTTGGCGAGATATCTGGCGATATAAGCGCCGCTCCTATCGACTTTGGTAGGATCCTTGCCGCTGAATGCACCTCCGCCATGTCTACCGATACCGCCATACGTATCGACAATGATCTTCCTGCCCGTCAATCCGGTATCTCCTGCAGGACCGCCGACATTGAATGCACCGGTGGGATTGATATAGAATTTAGTCTGATCATCGATCAGAGTTCAAAGGATAGGTCTGATGACATGAGTCTGGATGCCTGCAGCGATCTCATCCTGAGACACATCGAGCGCATGCTGCGAAGAAACGACGACCGTATCGACTCTCACCGGATGGTGATCATCGTATTCTACCGTAACTTGGGTCTTGCCATCGGGATAAAGAAACGGAAGCGTACCGTCCTTTCTAGTTTCCGCAAGCTTCTTGGCAAGCTTATGAGCAAGATCGATAGGCAAAGGCAAAAGATTATCAGTCTCATTCGTAGCATACCCATACATGATACCCTGGTCTCCTGCTCCTCAGGTATCGACACCCTGAGCGATATCGGGCGACTGTGTATGGATGAAACTGATGATAGAACAGGTCTTACCATCGAAATACTTCTTGTCATCATCATAGCCGATACGTAAAACGACGTCTCTTGCGATCTGCTCGACATCGATCTGGGCCTTGGTGGTGATCTCCCCGCTGATGACGATAGTTCATGTCGTAGCCAAGGATTCGCATGCAACTCTCGAGAGCGGATCTTGTACTAAGCAAGCATCAAGCACCGCATCTGAGATCTGATCGCAGAGTTTATCAGGATGTCACTCGGTGACGGATTCACAGGTAATGAAATGTCTCATACTATTTGATTAAAAGAATAAAATAAATTCTAAATTTTAAATTCT
>CAZWTC010000045.1:5594-6980 GCA_964637175.1 uncultured Candidatus Peribacteria bacterium | reverse complement strand
GTATTATTGCCTCGGGACATTTTGTCATCGAGGTTTTTTTATTTTCACCTTCACGACTACTAGAAGACTTGACTCTTTATAGGAAATAAGTATAAAGTATAAAATAAAAAACAAAACTCAAACTAAATTTTATGGAAAAATTAATATTTTACGAAACGTTTCCTATATGGGGAACAATCTTATTTCACACAATAGCTTTTCTTGGTGGAATATTCTTTATAAGATCCTTTAAAAAAACTAAAAAAGAATCTACCAGTGACCGGGTAGTAAGAAATGCCATTAATGGTGGTATTAGCAGTGCTATTATTGGTATTATCGCAGGCATCATTGTTGGTTTCGTTGCTGGAAAGGCTGCCAGTAGAGCTGATGTTACTTGTATCATTATTTGTGTCGTTGCTAGCATCGTTATCGGCATCATTGCTAGTGGTATTGGAAGCGCCGGTGTTGTTGGCAATGTCATTGTCTATGCAGGCACCTTTGCGGGTATAAGCATAGGATGGTTCATCGGCATTGGTATAGTTACCGGTCAATGGCTGCCATTAGTAATTGCTATTCTTCTTGTCAGTTTAGGTATCTTATGTGGATACGTATATGAAAAAATAAAAGCCAAAAAAATAGTCACTATCGAATAATCTTATAGTATTATTGCCTCGGGACATTTTGTCATCGAGGTTTTTTTATTTTCACCTTCACGCCAACCAGAAGACTTGACTTTATATAGAAAATATATACACAAAACATATAAACAAATAAAAAAGTAAATCATGAAAACAAATAATAAAGCAAACACAATCGGATCAATAGTATGTATCCTTTTGGCAGGATTTCTATTAACACAGTTGTGGACAAACGAATATTATGTATGGGGAATAATAGTGTTTCTAATATTGATGGCAATTGTTGGGGATTCAATCGAAAGTGCATCAAAGAGTGACCTGCTTCATTCTATAGCGCGAAAAGCTCTTGCAAGAGAGCAAATAGGATTATTAACAGATGAAAGTGAAATGACGCATGAAGTCACAGTGACTTTAAAAATCAAAACCAAAGGCACTAAGATTTTAAGTGTCGATTCAGTTGATCTTGAATCAAAATCCGAAGACAATCAAAAATAAATTACTTATTATAATACAGCTCTCCATATATGTATGGAGGGTTTTTTTAATTGAGACGCAATAAAAATTTCTTCAATCACACAAACAGAGAAACATTGAAATATTTTTATGATATTGAATGTATTTATTTTCATCTATTTTTAGTCAATTTTTGTCGTCCGCCTTAGCGGACATTTATCGCGAAGCGTTTATCAATTTTCATCGCGACCCTCGAGAAATCGAGGGGAGCTATATTGTATCACAAAAACCCAATTTGGAAATAGGGAAAACAGCG
>CAZWTC010000045.1:0-5557 GCA_964637175.1 uncultured Candidatus Peribacteria bacterium | reverse complement strand
AAAAAATCAATCGTACGGATACTCATCATATTCTATGGCATATCATATCTTTTGCAAAACACTATTTTTGTCGATCGGAAAAAAGCCTATGCAGCAGAAAACCCAAGCACTACCAATATTGTAGCAGTGCTTGTCGACAAGAACATCTACGAAACCATCAAGACCGACCTTGTACGATATACCACCAAATATCTGCAGAAAAAAATCGCGAACAGCAAAGCCGTGGTCTTACCTATAGATATCACGACACTCAAAGCGCACGAAATTTCGCAGATGCTGGAAAACATGTACTTTGAAGGACTCAAAGACCAAAGCTCCAAACTCGTAGGAACAATCCTTATCGGAGATATACCGCTGCCCGTCGTAGAAAACAACGGATTCATCTATCCGAGCATCTATCCGTATGTGGATTTCGAGCATCAGCAATTCATCTATGACGCCAATAAGAAATTCTTCGTCTATAATGATAACCCCAATGGTCAGGCGGAACTCCGACATGGAATCATAAAATTCGATAAGGGTTCAGCATATAATGATTTTTTCGATAAGGTGAAATCGTATTATGACAATCCGACAAGCTTCATCGATAAAGCGATTTGGTATGACGACTTCATCGGCACCAAAAAATATTTCATCCCGGAAAACACGAAATATTATATCAACAGTCTGCTGTTTTCAGAAGATATAGGATATCATAGATTCAACAATCTCTTGCTCAATGTGCTGAAAGACGAACACAATGAAAGCACGCTCGCCCTAGGAACCGATCTCGCAAGCGATATGCAGGACGTGACCGATCCGGATCTCAAATCCTACGCTGATGATATGGCGGCAAGGAATGATGAAGCGGCGGCGTTATCACAGGACGTGAGTGCTAGCATGCCTACCCTTACGCTCAAAAAATCCACCCAAGAGATGCTGAAAGGATATGACGGTCTCGTGAGCTCCCAATTCTTATCAAAGATAAAAGACAATATCAACGGACTTGCAAGACGATATAAGACGACAGAAGGAGAGACCTTCACCGACTACAGTTCGCTCACTGACAAGATCGCACAAAAAGATAATCGATTGCTCGGCGACGCCGACAACAATGTACAGCCATTGCTCATACAGATGAATGACTTCCTGGAAAGCGGATTGAATGCCAAGATACAAGAAGAGAAATATTATATGACGATACCTATCCCAGTAAGTGAGCTGGATTTTGAAGGAAAGGAGAAATGAACGATCCAAAAGAAATGCACACGGACGACCTATAATTATTATGAGAATTATTTTTTCGGAAAGAACGCGAGCCTGATCACAAGCGCAGAAGATACGAGCATTTATGAAGGGACATATCAGAATCTCAATTCCATTTCCGGACAGAACATCACTAAACCGCTTCAGTCTATCGGAGGATCCTATGATCTCTTTTCGACGCAAGTGGAAGCGAATAGATGATATGATTTCAACAGCACCACAGAAGAATTGGAGAGATATGCGAAATACAAGACCAACAGACAAGACCTCCGGCAGCTCAAGTGTACGCGTTATTTCCTGAATCGGAAACGATTGGGCGTCTGCATGAAACCTAGGGCGCGATCAGTGAACGATAGCGCGGATGAGAATAAATGTTATATCGACGATCTGCAAAAACAGTGATGATGCGAATCCTTGAAAGATTTTGCAGCAAGGAACCGATGAGGCGCTTCACCATTGAACATGGATGCGACGACACAAAAACTGATAGATTATAATTACAAAAACGCTGTGCTTCCGATATACAGCATAGCAGGATCCAAAAAGATATCCGCAGCCCAACCGGATGCGAATTCCTACAAAGGAGCTATCACCTATACCAACGTCATCCAGAAAAAATTCGGACTCGGCGATCTCCAATACGGCAGCAATGACGTGCTTTCGCTCATCGCCAATCCGTTGAGCAACGGAAGCAATCTGGTCTTCACCAATCAGCTTCCTGTCTGAGATCTCCATAGTCCTTCCCGGATAGCGAATCCTCCCAAAACATATAGCCAGACAAATTTCTTTTCCTTGTTCAGCACCATGGCCAATCATATCATAAGCGCGGGAAAAGCGGTGATATATACGGCTAATCCAGGAGAATGCGGAGGAAACGGAAAAATATACAGCTACAAGACCATCGATTCGAGGGTCAAAAATATCGCACCGACACGGAATCAGATCTCTGATACGGATTTTTATAAATTCAAAAATGATTCAGATCTGCAGGTATTTTACACCAACGTCATCACGGAACTCGCAAAAACGAAAGCTGATATCGTCAAAAAGAACAATGAATTCAGCTGAGCGGACAGCAACGATATCACCGGTGTCGTAGCGAATCTTTCTCAGCTAAAAAACATGATCTCAAGCTACAACAACGGCATGCAGCAGATCTTGGATTTCAATCCGCTCAGCCTTTCAGGATACAACGCTACGCAAGTGACGCAGCTAGCAAATACATGGACAGCGAATAATATCACCGTAGCAAAAAGCCAAGAAATCAAAAGCAGGATAAGCAAGACCAATGAGGGATTGGAGTCATTGCTCAACTATATGAACAGCCTGAGCATCAATAACGTATGATCGTTTTTTGCAGGCATCATCCAATCAGAAAGCCTGAAGAATCAGAAAGTAGAAATCCTTGATACGCGAAAAAGCAATATCACCCAAAATTTCGATTATATCACATCCAATGTAAACGCGCTCAAATCGACATTCACTACGGCACGAGGTATCTACAATACTATCGGACAGCTTAATAACAAGATCCTTCTCATCCAAGCGCAGAAAGAAGCGATAAGATTGGTCGCATACTGCGGAGAACCTGCAAGTCCTTGCGGTTGCGATGCAAGCCATTACAAAGCTGTCTGCGATGTTTTGGATACCATAGTCAGCACCTTGCAGACCAACCTCAGCGACATCAACGACAAACTGGATAAGATCCATCAATATCAAGGAGATGTCGATGAAAACGGAACGTCGATTACCGTCCAACCGTTCATAGAGATCAACCAGACGCTTTCTCCTCCTGATATCTTCGGAGAGATCACCAGCATCAAGAACAGCATGAAGAGCTTCGACGTTTCTTCCGATCCTGACAAAAAAGAGACCAATAAAGGGATGAATCTGACCACTCAAGACAGACCGATCGATAACATCAGGAATATCACCTTCCAGGGAATCTGATGAGACGCCGTAAGACTCAATTATCCGAATCTCTATGAAGTGAAGATGTACAAAGAGGCTGATGGCAAGCTCATCCTCAAGGGAACAGGAGAAATCAGGGAAGCTATCAAGACATATTTGACCGATAAAGCTATCGAATACAATACGCTGTTTGAAGCGCAAAAAAACAAGAAGAATCAGCGGTACCAGTCATTGAGCAGCCAATTCAATTTCTTGGGCCAGCTTGATCCGCTCGCCAATCCGAATACGCACAATTATGATCTTCTGCCTACGGATTATTTCATCACGCAATTGGTGGCATATCTCGATACGCTGGAAAACGGATATGGAAGGACGGCTATCTACGGAAAAGAGATACCGGAGACGACTGATCAAAAATTGGATATGGTCGCAAAAATATTATATTATCAGAATATTTCACGACCGGAAAGGGTGCAGCAAAACAGCGTTGCTGAAGATATGAAAGAGATCAAAGACAGCTTTGATGTGAATCAGAAAATGAGCGAAGTGGCAAGCACCTATCTCGCTGAAGGGAATGATCAAGGAAAATTCATCACACCGCACTACAATAGTACAGGATACGAAGTCGGATATATCAATTCTGACGGAGAAGATTATGTCTCATCCAAACCGACGCCGGCATTCATCCAGCAGATACAGACAATCCAAGAAAAATCCGCTAGCACAGCCAAAACGCCGGCAAACCAGTTCATAGAGACACCTGAATCCACCTCAAGTTCAGCACAACTTCAAACACAAGTAGATAGTTGTGAATGAGTGGATACCGATGGAACAGCATTGCTTTTTGACCTCAAAACATTCAAGTCACCTTGGATCAAAGCCATGGGATGCCGAGCGAAACAGATATTCAAGAAACCGTTTTCTATCAAAGTAGGATTCAAGAACGCTCTTGGTCCGGTAGCGTTAGGAAGCCTGAAAGAGCTTGGGAATACGTTGGAGAATTTCAGCGGAGAACGAAAGGAATATGGCGCGCAACGAAACACAGCGAACAATGATGATGTGATCAACCAAGCGCCGGACAGCATAAAAGATACGCTGCAATGATATAACAATTACGCGATAGTGAATATAGACAAGACGATGATCGGCGTGGATGATACAGGAAATGCACAGATAAAAATAGGCATGACACAGAATGTAGGAGATGTGAATGTGAAGATTTCATGAACAGGAGATAATTGTTTTGCGATACAAAGAAATGGAAGGACGCTCAGTGATAATATCTGCACGAAATCAGCAAAAGAATATTACAATCCGAATACAGAAGAATATGTATTTGATATCGTCCTCAAGCAAAAGAAAGCAGGAAGCGCTGCGCTCAAAATAGAGCTTTGCCCAGCGTGATCAACGGCATGCATCACAAAACAGCAAGTGGTGAATATCCTTCCATGACCTATTGAAACCATCCAGCTCCAATCGCCTACAGATATCGTCATCCAGTGAGGAGAAGTGCCATTAGTGATTCGCGCTCAAGACAAGTACGGAAACGCTATAGGACAGAATATCCAAGCATATACTATCAACGTACAAAGCGGTGATGGGAAAATCTACGATGGCGCAAGCGCAAATACCAGCATCAAATTCGACAATTTTGCGCAATCATCATTCATCTATCAGGCTCCTACGGATTTGAAAGAGAATAAAGGAATCACAATCACCATAGCCCAAGATCAGACACAAGGGAAATTATTGACCAATGAGTCAGAGACACCAGTACCAACGGTACAAAAGAAACTCATCGTCGCCAAAGGCATAGTGACCGTGCTCAAGAATAATGTCGTCTTGTATCAGACGGACAACAAACAGATCACACAGCCAAAGATAAGTTTTGACCTGCCAAAAGATGAAAGCGGAATCCAATACATAGATCAAAACGGCGTCGCTCAGATCAAACCGGAAAATATTCCAAGCCTGATGATCACGATCAAAGACAAGAATGGCAATACCTTAGAAAGCGTAGCGAATGTAGTAAGCGAACAATGATTGCTCAGCCCGTGAACAGTGAAACAAAACACGGTGATCAAGAACAATGCGACAAAACAGCAGACGATATTCAGCCAAGCGAATGATTTCATCATCAAAGACGGTACCTTGAAAATCGCTTTGTATCCAAGTTTCAAAGCATGAAGCGATACGATCACCATCAATATTCCAGGAAGCGATCCGATCATCATCCCTGTCCTGGTCAATCCAGGACCGGCAAAAACCGTACTGCTCTCATTGGAAAAAAGCAGGATGGATCTGACAACTACCAAAAGCAGCAAAGGGACGATTCATGTTGTCGATACATGGAATAATAATGTCACTAAAGCGACAGCTATCAAACTTTGAACGATCGGCG
>CAZWTC010000044.1:0-7193 GCA_964637175.1 uncultured Candidatus Peribacteria bacterium | reverse complement strand
GCTGAGCGATCAGATATGGCGTACTGCCAAAGTTTTTGAAGATATTGGACCGAGAGCTCAGAAACTTGTATTAATCATTTTGTAGAGACGCGATTTATCGCGTGTGATTATAAAAAAATGAGACGTCATAAATGAACGTCTCTACGAAAAAAATCACTTTTTTACTTCGTCATCATAATAAACATGATCAAGTATAATAAGCTTATCAGGGATAATATCGTGGAAAAGATAGAAAACAGTTGATGAACTGCGATTTTTCACAAAGCTACCGATGAAGAATTTGAAATCAAGCTCAAAGAGAAGCTCATTGAAGAAGCTAAGGAACTGAACCAAGCCAAAAGTATAGAAGAAATTAAAAATGAATTAGGTGATGTCCTCAAAGTCACTGAAGAGATTATGAAATTATATAGCATTAGTGACGAAGAAATCAAAGATATCAAACAGAAAAAAGATGAGAAAGCAGGATGATTTGATAGAAAAATCATTCTTGACGAAGCTTCTGAATATTAATTTTTTTCACCTTTTACCTTTTACCTATAACATTCATGCAACTCGGGAAATATAGGCATTATAAATGATCGATATGCGAAGTCATCGGCATCGCTAAACATAGTGAAACACTAGAAAATATGGTCGTCTATAAACATTATGACGCAGTGAAGTGAGAAAAAGAAATGAGTCTGCGAGTCAGACCGCAAACGATGTTTGAAGAACAGGTGACAATAGATGGCAAGGAAATTAAGAGATTCATGTATATAGGAGAATAATTCTGCATTTTACATTCTAAATTCTGCATTCAAAAACATGGCGAAAAAATCAGTAGAACAAGATATCATCCAGAATATGGGGAATATGGAAAACAAGATCACCTTCCAAGGGATCAAAACCCATAATCTGAGAAATATCGACATTGAGCTTCCCAAGAACAAGTTGATCACTATCACGTGAGTCTCGGGTTCCGGTAAGTCATCACTCGCGTTCGATACGATCTATAAGGAAGGGCAATACAGATATATCGAATCGCTTTCAAGCTATCTGAGACAGTTTTTCAATTTGGGAGAAAGGCCGGAAATCGATCATTGCAGCGGGCTTTCGCCAGCCATAGCGATCGAGCAGAACAAGAAAGGATGAAATTCAAGGAGCTCGGTGGGAACGCTTACGGAGATCGATGATTACTTGAGATTGCTGTATGCAAAGCTCGGTGATAGCTATTGCTACAACTGCGGAAAAGAGATCAGACCGCAGACGATCGAGCAGATCATGAATGAAATCCAGACCAAGCATATGGGCCAGAAAATATATCTTTTGCAAGAATCCTGACGTTTTGAAAAAAAGGAAGACCTTACCGAATTCGTCAAAAAAAATAGGAATAAAGTAGAAAAATGAAAAGGGTTTACGCGTTATTTGCTTGTATCTGATCAAAAGGAGCAAGGAGCAGGGAACAAGGAGCAAAAAAGCAAAAGCAAAAACCTGAAACCTGTAACCTGAGACTTGGAACCTATAGAGTATTTCTACCTCGAAACGCCGAATGTACCTGCGGAATACTTTCCGCTCAATACCTATGGAATCTATGATCGTGTCACCGTAGAAGAGCAAAAATTGGGAAGGCTGAAAGAAGATGTCATAAAGATATTGGGTGAATTCAAAAAATTCGGTATCTACACAGCTGAAAACACAGGGAACAAGGAGCAGGGAACAAGGAGCAAAAAAACAAAAACCTGAAACTTGGAACCTGTAACCTGAAACTTTTCGGACATTCAACGATATACAGACAAGATGTATTGTCCGGATTGCAATATCACCTATCCTGAATTCACACCTCAGCATTTTTCTCCCAACAGACAGGAATGAGCATGTGCGACTTGCCATGGTATCGGAGAAATTATGCAGATAGATTTTGATAAGATGCTTGATCCCGTCAGCCCCTATATGAAAGCGATACTGCCGCGAAGAGATTCTAATCTCTGACAATCATTGCTTTTGAAATTAGCACAGAAATACAGTATCGATCCCGATAAGCTTTGGAAAGATCTGCCGGAACGATTCCAGCATGTCGTGCTTTTCTGAGATGAAGAGCTGATCAGAGTGAACTACGGAGGCAAATACATAAGCATGTATTACAAGGGCATCGAAGAGATCATCAAAGACCAGTACGCGAAGGGGCTTTTGACGGTCGATTTCCAAGCTATGCTGGACATGAAGACCTGTCCT
Organism: uncultured Candidatus Peribacteria bacterium; assembly: GCA_964637175.1. Classification (GTDB taxonomy): domain Bacteria; phylum Patescibacteriota; class Gracilibacteria; order Absconditabacterales; family Absconditicoccaceae; genus CAJBLF01. The sequence goes on along the minus strand of CAZWTC010000044.1, from coordinate 4,982 downwards.
GAATGCAATGGCACGAAACTCAAGAAAGAAAGTCTCAACGTATTCCTCACTATCAAACAAGGGAGCAGGGAGCAGGGAGCAGGAAAAAAGAAACCTGGAACCTGAAACTTGGAACCTGTAACCAAATATAATATCGCCGACCTGCAAAGGATGCCGCTCAATGACCTCATCAGTTTCGTAGATTCATATAAAGAGCATGCAATCAAAGATCAGACGCTGGTCTGAAGGATCATCAATCCGCTCGTCGATAGAGCAAAAACGATCCAGGATCTGTGACTTGGATATTTGAGCCTGAATAGAGGCATCGATACGCTTTCAGGATGAGAGATCCAGAGATTGAGATTGGCTAAACAACTCGGAAACAAACTGACGGGCATCATTTATGTGCTTGATGAACCGACGATCGGACTCGATGACAGAGAGATCCATAGAGCTATCACCGCCATCAAAAAATTGAGAGAGATGGGAAATACCATCATCGTAGTAGAACATAATGAAGAATTCATCAAAGCTTCCGACCGAGTCGTAGAGATCTGACCGGGCGCTGGAGACTTCGGCGGTAACCTGATGTTCAATGGCTCTTATGAAGATTTTTTGAAATCCGATACCTTGACCGCCAAATATATTCTCGGCAAGAAAAAAGTCTCCATCGATTTCGAACATACGCCTAGCAACAATATCGTCAAGATAAAGAAAGCATCTAAATTCAATCTTCAAGATGTCGACGTGCAGATAAGATTATGAACGTTCACTATCATCACCTGACCTTCAGGAGCGGGAAAGACCACGCTGATGTATACGACCTTGTTCAAGTTTCTCAATGATAAGCAAAAATTCATCCAGAGCTTCATCAGGCTGTCATTATTGAAGCAGTGATGGAATCGGACAGATATTCTCGCTGCACCGGTCATGAACAAAGAGAAATACGAACACTATGAAAATCTGGCGCTGCAAGAATTCCACAAGGACTTGGCGGTGGAAACCATCATCGGTCACGAAGAGATCAAAAACACCATTTATGTGGATCAGACCAGCATCGGAAAGACTCCGAGATCCTGCCCTGCTACCTTCATCGGTACCTTCGATCATATCAGACAATTATATGCGTGAACCACCGACAGCAAATATCTCTGATTCAATGCAAGCTATTTCAGCTTCAATTCCAATAAATGAGCTTGTCCTGCCTGCGACGGATATGGCTACAAGAAAGTAGAATTGCAATTCCTCCCGGATACCTATATCCCGTGCGAACTCTGTAACGGAAAAAGATATAAGACGGAAATCCTGTGAATCAAACGAAGAGGCAAGACCATTTCTGAAGTCCTTGGCATGTATATCAGCGATGCTTTGGAATTCTTTTCCGAAATCGATCATGTCCGCGAAGACTTGCAGCTCATGGTGGATATCGGGCTTGGCTACTTGAGGATGGGACAGCCTGCGCATATGCTTTCCGGCGGAGAAAGCCAAAGGCTCAAACTCGTGAAACATTTATTAAAATCATATAAAGGACACACTATGTACTTTTTGGATGAACCGACGGTCGGACTCCATTCCGAGGATATCGTGAAATTATTGAGAGTCATCAAAGAATTTTTGAACAAAGGAGATACTATCCTGATGATCGAGCATGACAAGAATATTCTGAAATTCGCTGATGAAGTGATCAGATTGGATAATGGTAATGTAGTTAAGTAAAGCAATAGCACAGCAAATTAGATAGCAAAAAAACGGACCTGTGTCCGTTTTTTTATATATGTGAGCTTAAAATCAGGTCCATCCCGGAGAACTCCGGGACGTAATAATGGCACAGATATGCGCCTAAACATTTTTAATGGTTTAATGTACTACTACCTCCACAAGACGTGGCGACATAGACATAGTTTCTCTTTCATAAGAATGATTTTTTGTGAATGATATTAAGATTTTTTTTATAACACCTTTATCGGTGTTGGTTTCATATTATATATTTCCTTACTAATGTCAAGTCTTTTTATACTTTTTAACATTCCGCTTATCGTCTTGGTTTACGCAGCATTTTTTCGTTCATCTAGGAGTTTTTCCAAAGTCTTTTCATCGACAACTGACGTCAATACTTCTTTGACCTTTTTGGAGCCATAAAGAGGAAATAATTTTTTTATGGTTTCTTCCTGGGAAAGTCAGTTTGCATACGTGTCATAATAGTCAGATAATAGTTTTCCCGGATTCTTTGGCATTTCAAAGACAAATCTTCCTTTCCTATTTATCCTTGCGAACAAGACATCTTTTTTCATTCATACAGCCAATCACATCTTTCTCGCCTTGTATATCATACCTTGGATATTCGTACCTTTCACGGATATAGTAGCATTGCCGAAATCATCAATTCTGATGATCCTGCATTCGTACGCCTCTCCTGGCTGTAATGAGGTTTCAGTGTTTTGTATCATTTTTTCAGCAGACGATACTTTCTTTTTTCTAGATTTACCTCATGAAAAATTATGATAAATCTGACCTCCAAATTCTTCTACGAGGGTTTGCTTATTTTTCTTTTTCAAATCGCCTTTATTTATACGATCATTGTCTTCTCTTTCTTCTTCACCATATCGTTCAGCGATTCTTGGATCTCAAGGATTTATATTGGGAGCTAGGTATGTCTTGTATCCTGACTCTTCATCAAATTTCCCTTTAGGATATCAGATCTTTGCATATTTTATATCGTGGGTAGTACCCATGCTGTGACGATCAAGTTTTGGGAGTTTGTTTTTTTGCATTTGCTGAAGTGTAACAAAATAAAATCTATCGTTCTAATAAGTATACCTAGAATTCAATTTTTTGCAAATTTCAAAAACAAAAAACTACGCATAGTTCAGCGCAGCTTTTTATGGTATAAAAAAATATATTAGCAGGCTTTAAATTTTTAGATATTTTGCTTACCTAATTCATCACCAAGCGTAATTTTAAGCTTTTGTATTAGCTCTGGCACCGTAATGCCCAATGGTAATATTATTTTTTCAATTTTAGTCAGTCCGTCAAACATATTAGACATAAATAAAGATATTCATTCTATTTCCGTGATTCAATTTTTTTGATACATTTCTGTCATCGTTTTACAATCTGATACATATTCTAATACACGTAACATATCTGCTGGAGTTTTTTTATTTGCTTTTGCTATTTTTTTTAGATCTTCCAATATACGAGGAAGGTATTCTTCTAATTTTTTATTTACTATATAATCAAAATCATACATTTGAGCAGTAGCTTTTTGTATGTCTTCTATAGACATTTTTACTTCTTTTTTTTCTTTCTGAACTTTCTGATCAGCTTCACGCTGATTGTTTTTTTGAAGCAAATCCAAAAGATTTTTTGACGTGGTATATATCGTTTTAGTCGGTGCTTCTATGCTTTTCAAAAGTATTTTTCTTAGCTGTTTATCAGCCAAGGTTGCTTGTATTTCAGACAACGGCAGTACAGGATATACTTCATATATCGCTTCTGATATACCTATATCTTCTTGCGATAAAGAAAATTTTTCTTGTTCCATGGATATGTTTATCTAGTAAAATGGTATATTTTTTATACTTATTTACTATAAAATGTCAATACAATCATATTATAAAAAATAGTTTCAATATCTAAGGTGAAGTCTATTCTTTCTAGAATTTGCAAAAACGGAAACAAACAATTACAATTAAACATACATTAAGATACTTCACCTTTTATCTTCGACCTTTCACCTAATGTTGAATTCTAGCGATACCATCAATTATAAGAAACACGGATTCGATGGAGAAAAATATATCAGACTCCAAAAAGAGAAAATCCTCGACAGGATCACGAATTTTTCCGGTGGAAGATTATATCTGGAAATCGGAGGGAAATTCATGTTTGACGCACATGCAAGCAGAGTCCTGCCATGATTTGATGCAGAATCCAAAAAGAATATTTTCGCGTCATTGAAAAATCAGGCTGAAATCTTATTTTGCGTCAATGCAAATGATATCTTGTCCAATAGGCAATTAAGCAATCAGAATGTTGATTATAAAGATTACGTCTATCAGATGATCAGGAACATAGAAAAGAATATCTGAATCAAACCGCATATCGTCATCAATAATATCGATGTCGGCAATATGCTTGATGTGATCCTTGATTTCGAAAAAGATTTTCAGAGGAAACAATACAGAGTACGGGAAAGATATAAGATCAACGGATATCCTCACGATATAAAGACGATTCTCAGCGATGACGGATTCGGATATGATGATCATATCCCATTGACGAAGAATCTTGTTTTGGTCACGGGAGCTGCTTCCAGCAGCGGAAAAATGTCTACCTGTCTCGGACAGATCTACCTGGATCATCAGATCGATATCAAATCAGGATACGCAAAATATGAGACCTTCCCTATCCGGAACCTGCCGCTCGAACATCCGGTGAATGTAGCGTATGAAGCTGCCACCATAGATATCGGCGATTACAATATGATGGATAGCTACCATAAAAAAGCCTACGGACAAGATGCAGTGAATTATAATAGGGATGTAGAAGCGTTTGATATCGTGATGTCTATTGCAAAAAAAATCGTGAACCACAAAAATTATATGGTCAAATACCAGTCCCCTACTGATATGGGAATCAACTGCGCAGGCATGGCGATCACCAACGATGAAATCGTCAGCATCGCTTCGCTCGCAGAGATCGAGAGAAGGAAAATGCGATATCAAGAGATGATCGATAGATGAGAAGGCAAGGAAGAACGGATAGCAAAGTGCGATGAGTTGTACGAAAAAGCTAAGAAATATTGCGTAAGCAAAAAATATGATCTAGGGATGAAACTTTAGTCAACCATGTTCTTTAGAGCATGGCACTTTCTACAATTCATAATATGTCACTACAGACACTTTCTATAATCCATAATATATCACTACAGACACTTTCTACAATTCATAATATATCACTACAGACACTTTCTACAATTCATAATATATCACTACAGACAC
>CAZWTC010000043.1:7523-7774 GCA_964637175.1 uncultured Candidatus Peribacteria bacterium | reverse complement strand
GGTCAAAGAGGATTGCTCGAAGAGTTCGAAAATAGAGGCATCCAGAAGGGCGATATCTTCAAAGTTCTCAGTCCGTACGAATGACAGCAACCGAGATACATACAATATTAATTTCTAATTTTCAATGCTCAATTTTCAAACATGTATACTGGTTTAGAAATTAGAAATTAGAAATTGAAAATTTAATTTTTTAAATTTTTTGTCATGTTCACTATTGTAAATATTTCCGATTCCGACAAGCACTGGCAGTC
>CAZWTC010000043.1:3452-7513 GCA_964637175.1 uncultured Candidatus Peribacteria bacterium | reverse complement strand
GTATACCAAGCGTTTAGGCAGATCAGTCAAAATAGTGAATCTGAAGCCGAGCAAAAATGGCACTCATCAGCAGATCATCGCCAAAGATACGGAGAATGTCATCGCACATCTCCAAAAATTTTCTGATATGCAAAAGATATTGTTGAGCAAAGAAGGGAAACAAGTGGATACGATACACCTTGCTTCGATGCTCAAAAACAAAGATGCTGTCTTCATCATCGGCTGACCCTACGGTTTAGACGAGGCGGCATTAGCCAAATACGTCACCGGCACCATCGCTTTCTGAACGATAACGCTGCCGCACGGCTTGGCAAAAGTCACTTTGCTGGAACAGTTATACAGGATCGGAATGATCCAGCAATGAAAATCATATCACTATTAATGATAAGATCCAAAGCTGGATTTCGCTTCGATCAAGTCCTGAAACCTAAATTCTAAAAAACAAAAGATTGATATTTTATGGGAAATATCTATACAAAACTGGATAACAAAAACACAGCTATGGAAAAATATAAAAAAAATATCATGTTTTTTGATCCGGATCTTAATACCATTCAACATTATGTTGAGGTTCTGGAGGAGAGGGGCTTCATGGTGAGAGGCTATCAAAATAAAGAAAAAGGCCTCTTGCAAATAAAAAATTTTCCTAAAAAATTTGACGTCATTTTCACGGAAATCATATTGGGAGGAACTGACTTAAGTGATCTCAATGAAAAAAAGAAAAACTCTTTCGATGATGCCAGTGTCTTATGCGAAGAGCTTAAATCGTTCAATTTCAAGGGAAAAATAATGATTCTAACAAGCAGAGATAATACACTGTTTTTTAAAAATATTAAAACACAAAAATTTAATAAAGTCCTTTCTAAGGCTACGACAAGTCCTGATGACTTGTTGAAAGTAATAGAAGAAACTTTAGTATTTTGAATGATATGATCAGGAGGTGTTGCTTCCTGATTTTTTTGTTCGCACCCGGGTGCAATAGTCACCAAAACAACTTTATGCCTAAAATTACTAAAGTTTCCACCCGGGTGGAATTCTTTTGCAATTTAGCTCATAATCGCTATATTCCTGATGAAAGAAATTTGAGATGATTAGCAAGACAGATTAAAACGACTAAAGGACATTATTGGGCGCAAAGATTTCAAAGGATAAAAGACAGAAAGAAATAGGTCTTTGCTCCTTTCTTCCCTTTTATCCTTTTTGTTCATTGGTCCTTTTAATCTGTCTAATTAGATTACATTTTCTTTCAGATGGCGATGTTGTGAACACACACGTCCCACGTCCCTATTTTATTTTTTTGTATTTTTAGTATGTCTATCAAAAAAAAGGAGTTTACGCTCCACACCCAGTCCTTCGATCGAGAAGGGAAAAAACTCTCGTTTGAAACGGGAAAATTAGCAGTGCAAGCGGATTGTTCGCTTCAGATCCAGTTCGGAGATGATGTATTATTATGTTCTACCGTGATGGAAAAGAATCCAAGGACAGATTCAGATTTTTTGCCTTTGATGATCGATTTCAGAGAGAGTTTTTCTGCAGCAGGAAGGCTCGGCGGAGCTGCATATAGAAGAAGAGAAGGCAGACCGTCAGATCAATCCATCTTATATTGCAGATTGACGGATAGAGCGCTTAGACCTATGTTCCCCAAGGGAATGATCAATGATGTCGTGATCACTATCACGCCGTTGGCATTGGATCAGGAATTCGATTTGGGTGTCTCGACGATTATCGGATCATCATTGTCTATCATGGTTGCCGGCATACCGTTTGACGGACCGGTAGGCGCAGCGCAGATCGGGTATATCGATGGAAAATTCGTCATCAATCCGACGAGGCCGGAATCAGAAAAAAGTCTTTTCTTGTTATTGGTCGCAGGAAAGAAATGATCTATCAATATGATCGAAGCGGAAGCGAATGAAGTGCCCAAGGATCTCCTCAAAGAAGCATTTGAGGTTTGACAGAAAGCCATCGATCAGTCATGTGATTTCCAGATGAAATTCCTCAAAAAACTCGATATCACCGAGAAAGAGATCGTTTACAATAAGCCGTCAGAAGAGCTTATCGCCTATATCAGCAATATTCTCACCAAAGATAAATTGCAGGCATTGGCTGGCAATACCAAAGTGCCGTTCAATGATTTATGCGCCGCATACGAAAAAGAGGTGATGGAAGTCTGTAAAGAGAAATTCGCTGATGAAACGCAGACGGATTTCACTCCGACCAAAGTGAAGATGTGAGTATTCAATGTCATCAAATATTTCCTCCGTCATCGCACCATCGATACGGGAAAAAGGATCGATGATAGGGACAAAAAAGATATCAGACCGATTTATTGCGAAGTAGGGACATTGCCGAGAGTGCATGGATCAGGGCTTTTCCGAAGAGGGGATACACAGGTATTGACGACCGTTACCTTAGGATGACCAAAAGAATATCTGATTCTTGACGACATGGAGAATAACTGAATACATCAGAGATATTTCCATCACTACAATTTTCCTCCATTTTCTGTCGGAGATGCAAAAGGCATAAGAGGAACAGGAAGAAGAGAGATAGGACATGGAAGATTGGCAGAAAAAGCATTGGAAAAACTGCTTCCTTCGATGGAAGAATTCCCGTATACGATCAGAGCGGTCTCTGAATGTCTATGATCCGGAGGATCGACATCTATGGGATCCGTCTGCGGATCAACATTATCGCTTATGGATGCAGGAGTGCCGTTGAAAAAACCGGTTGCAGGTATCGCAATGGGATTGATGACTGACCATGATGATGACGGAAATATCACGAAATATGTCGTGCTCAATGACCTTATGGCGACAGAAGATTTCACGGGAGATATGGATTTCAAAGTCGCAGGAACAAGAGATGGCGTGACTGCTATCCAGTTGGATACGAAATTGAAATGAATCACTATGGATATCGTTCATGAGACGATTGATAGAGCCTTCGAAGGATATAATGAAATAATGGATCTGATGCTGAAGACGATTGCGGAGCCGAGAGCGACAGTAGGAGAATACGCACCGAAGATCAAGATCATCCATATCAAACCTGAAAAAGTCAGAGAAGTGATCGGGAAAGGTGGAGATGTGATCAATGGTATCATCGAAAAGAACCCTGGCGTGAAGATCGATTTTGAAGATGATGGAACATGTTATATAGGACACAGGGATCAGACCGTGATCGACAAAGTGGTCGATATTATCTTGGAAATAGCTGCTGACCTTGAGGTAGGACAAGAATTCGATGCAAAGATCAAGAGGATCGAAGATTATGGATTATTTGTAGAGCTTCCTAAGAAAAAAATGGGACTCTGCCATATCTCCAATCTCGGACAGAAATATACGACACCGCTTACTGCGCATTTCAAGCTCGGTCAAGTGATCAAAGTCAAAATCAAGGGCATTGATCCTGATGGTAAAGTAGCAGTGATTAAAATATAAAAAATTACCACATCCCCAACCAACTTTTCCACAGAAAGTTGCGGGACATACTCCGAAAGGGGAGCTGTTCCCTCTCCATGTAATGGGGAGGGTTAGGGTGGGTTAATTTACCACATTGTTTTTATCTTATATTATTTACCCATGAAATTTTTAAAACCATTCCTTAGGAATTTATTGATTTTGATAGGTCTTTTGGTCGTTTTAGCTCTTGCCAATCGACGATATCTCGGTGGATTCACTAAATTAGAAGCCAAAGAAGTGACTATGTGAACATATACCATAGCATATACTCGTTTTGTAGGTGAATATGGTAAGGTCTGACCGTCAATGACCAAAGTCTATGAAGTGCTTTCCGGTGCAGGGATAGTTTCTGCAACAGGTGTCGGTATCTATTACGATGATCCAGCCGTTATTTCATGAGCTGATCTCAGAAGCGATGTCGGAGCAGTGATTGATGCAAAAGATACTGCTATATTAGCCGGCAATAAAGAAGTGAAAGTGACTACGCTTCCTGGAGGAATGAAAGCCGTCATTGAGTTTCCGCTCAAAAACAGCGTTTCCTACATGATAGGACCTATGAGAGCATATCCGGTTATGGCAAAATATATGAAAGATATG
>CAZWTC010000043.1:0-3442 GCA_964637175.1 uncultured Candidatus Peribacteria bacterium | reverse complement strand
GTAGAACTCTATGATATGGTAGCGAAAAAGATCTACTATATAGCAGACATAACCAAGTAAATCATATTTTTACGATTTGTACAGTCAAAAGACGCTGAAAATGCGTCTTTTTTCCGTATTTTTTTGCAAAAAAATAGGCAAGCACATATAATGGTGTATGGCATAAAAAGTGCTTTTGCCGACATAGTAAACATTCCCTTTTATCGCTTGAATAATGTAAGAGTTTTTCCATGAATCCATTGCATCATATTCATCGCCATATCAAACAGCATCACAAGAGATATCTCTTGGGGACAGCTATCGGAGGAGCTGGATTTTTTGCCGTCAAAGCGATTATCTTTATTGCGGGGATTTTTGGCGTATTGAGCAATGCATGAACCTTTGCTACAGGAGGACCGGAATGCGGAGGTCGGGATAATAGCCAATTCCTCACGCAAGCATTTCGGGATAGTAATCCGGATAATGATAAGATTATTTGTGCTTTGTTCGGTGATGGTTCGTGATGAACCAACAGGACGGCGTATACTTCAGGTCGGTCAAGCGTATCATGCATCACGTGAAATATGATTGTGACAGGACGTGTTGAAGGGACAAATACGCTGCCGGTGACTTTAGCAGCAAATACCATTTATGTCCTTAATTCAGGGACATATATAACGACAGCTACGAGAAATCTCTGAATATGCTCAGCGATAGTCTGATCATGAACAGTGACAATCCAAGCTGATTATACCACCAATACGAGATTGATTCAAAGTTCCACCAAAAATAGCATCATATTAGACAATCTGATATTAGATAGGAATGCTGGAACCAATACAGGGACATCAGCTGATGTCGTCTATGTCGGAGCGACTACAGGCATAACCATAAATAATGCACAGATGTATAACGCACCGGCAAGGTGAATCCGTTTTGATACTTCCACATATGCCGTTGTCAGGAATAGCCAGATATATAATAATGCAAGTATAGGTATTTACGTCAATGCTTCATCGTCAAATTTGGTGGTGTATAATACTCAGGTGCATGATAATAATAGCTATGGGATTGTATTTAATGCCTCTTCAAACGGTACTGTTACCGATAGCCAGATATATAATAATACTACTAACGGAATAACTTTTATGGGCGCAAGCGTTTCAGGTACGGTCAACAATAGCCAGATATACAATAACACAGGCATTGGAGTTTATTTTTTAGCTTCATCATCAAATGGTACGATCAACAATAGTAAAATATACAATAATACTAATTATGGAATAGGATATGCGGGAACTAGTAATTTATGCGTAATTAACAATAGCCAGATATATAATAATGCTAATTATGGAGTAGTATATTCCGCTTCAAGTACAGGTATCATCAACAACAGCCAGATATATAATAATGCAAACATGGGAATATATTATGCCGCTTCAAGTAATGCAAATATCATCAACAATAGTCAGATATACAATAATAAAAGTTATGGAATATATTTTTACTCTTGAGTAAATAATATCATCAATAATAGCCAGATGTATAATAATAAAAGTTATGGAATATATTTATTGGCAGTATCCACCAACAATACATACTATGGAAATATAAAAATATTTAGCAATGCTTGAGCTGGCGTATGATGAGTACCAGCAAACTTCATCACAGGAACGGATGGATTAGCTTGACGGAGTGATGGAACGATAGATAAGACACCGATAGCCTCTCGGGATTATATGACTAATCCGAGAAATGATTCATGAATTGATCTCTTGTCATGGACATGAACAATCACGAGTTTACGATGAAGAAAGACAACGTTCATCTTCACATCATGAATGCAATACAGTTATGGAAGCGGGACAATGACTCAGGCACAACCTGTATTTTACAGCTGAACGACCGTGGTGACATGATGAATTTTTGATGCCAGCAAGTGTATCTGATCTGATATCATAAAAGTAACGTGAGATCTCTTATGAATCAGTACATATAACGGAGTATATGTGCTCGTAACCGGGACGTCAACCAGCCCGATCACCAAATACAATATCTACGGAGATATCATAAATTCGATTTCTGGAGCGGATATCGATACCTCTACAGGGATTTTTTTCACTACAGGACTCGCGGCAAATACGCTCATCACTCAACTGTATAATCCTACGAACTATTTCGCTCTGCATTTCCAAAAGACGACTATACTGGATACCCCAGATACTCCAACGCTATCAAGCCCGACAAGCGGAAGTGCGGTTGCTTCAGGCGTAAATTTTTTGCGGAATGCAGTACTGGATACCGGAGTATGAATAAGCTGATATGTATACCAAATAAGCAGCGATAGCTGATTCGTGACCATCATAAGATCTGGGTCTACTACGGCAACAGAGATTACGCTGACAGGATTCGCAGGCGGATGGTATTATCGAAGAGTGCTTGCTTACGACGCTGCAGGAAATACATGATGACGAAGCTCTTCATGGGATTTTTATGTGGATACGATAGCACCCACGCTTATATTTACCTGAGCAACACCAGCGGACAATACGCGGATACAGACCAATTCATTCACTGCGCAACTGGATATAACAGAATTCAGTCTCGATCAATTCATGCGATCACGAAGCGGAGTAGATTATAGCATATACGATAGCGGGTTAGTGGCGATGTATAATTTTGATAAGGTATCTGCATTATCGGAAACAGATGGATATATCAGAGATATTTCCCAGTATGGAAATAATGGAAGCGGATACGGAGCGACATGGACAGGAGAGGGAAAATGGAATGGAGCATATAGTTTCAACTGAAGCACGGATTATATTGATGCATGAAATTGATCGGCTTTGGATTTTGGGACAGGAAATTTTACGCTATCTTGTCGGGTAAAGACATCTGATACCACAACAACGACATTCCAATGAATTATCGCTAAGCGGTATACTTCACCATTATCAGGTTTTTTCGTTCTCTATACACCGTCAACTGCTACATTTTCAGCAGGGCGGCATGGATCTACCTATATGGCTGCAGTAAAAAATATAAGCGACGGAAATCGGCATCATGTTGTATTCATGCGTACCTCGATAACATGAAGCTTATTATTCGTTGACAGTCTTCAAGCTGGATCTAAAACAAATAATCTGAATATCGGTGTGACTTCACCAGCAACACTGACTATCTGAAAGAATAATGCTGTAGGAAGATATTTTTCTGGACAGATTGATTCAGTCCGTATCCGGAATCGCGATCTGTCTATAGATGAGATTTCCACTTTATATAATTCAAATCTCAATAAATATGATGTCGATAAATGGAACTTCATTATCGTGCAGACATGATTGACGGTAAATGATTATCATAGATATACAGGATACGTTAGTGATTTAGTATGAAATGCTCCTGCTGCGACCGGAAGATCGATCGGACGGGATGGTGTTTGACCTGTTTTTACCTTCGG
>CAZWTC010000042.1:0-8257 GCA_964637175.1 uncultured Candidatus Peribacteria bacterium | reverse complement strand
TGGTCTTTCTACGATTTCTCCTGCTTTGAGCCTATTGATGAGATATTCTGGAAGTCTGCGGATAGCCATGCTATATATTACAATTTTAAATTTTAAATTTGGAATTTTAAATTTTACATACTTAGAGATATGTCACATATTACTTTCTACGAAAATACCTTGATTTTTCAACTAGGAATAGCAATACTAAAATGAATGCTAATGGGAAATATAGTAATAAAAAAAATACCGACATTATTCATTATTCATTATTCATTGTTTTTTTGTTATGGAGTATATACAAGCGCTTCTGAGAAGATATCCTAATCGTATAAAATACGGAATTTTGATTCTGGATATTTTTGCGATGATTATCGCGATCAGGACGTATGTCAATTACGTTTCCATAGAAACCGCTATCGAAGATGCTACTATAGAACAGCAAGTCAAAACCGATGAGCTCGCATTCACGCAGAATTTTCTGGTAAACTATGAAAAATCAGAATACGCAAAATATTTCCTCGAACATGAAAACAATATGCTCTTGGGCGATGAATATATCATAAAATTCGAAGAGATGTATCAGAAGCAGCTCGCGAACACATGAGCCACCACTGATCCATATATCGATTATGAAGATAAAACCGTGAATAGTCCGCAGGAATCATGGAAAAAATTCCTTCTCGAAAAGATCAGCAAATAATAAGTTTGATTGAATTATAGGCTTGAATACGTAAACTAATTATGAAAATTAAAAAATTTAGAAAATTAAAAGATTAAGTAACAAAATCTTTTAATCTTAATAATCTTTTAATCTTTTAATTATTTCATCATGAAAAAAATCATTAGTTTTCTCGCTATGGCATCGCTTTCTCTTGTTGTGATCGCAGGGTGCGCCAACAAAAACAGCATACAAGCAGGCGATTTGGTTTCCATTACCTATATCGCTACCTTTGCTGACGGACAAGTTTTCGATCAAAACACCGCACAGACGCCCTTGATGTTCACCGTTTGATCAGGACAAGTCATCCAAGGACTAGATAAAGGCGTTGTAGGAATGAAGGTAGGAAAGACCAAAACCATCACCATCACTCCTGAAGTATGATATGGAAAATTATATGATGCAAACAAGATACAGAAAGTCTCTCAGCTCATTTTCGACAAACTCAGCATCACGCCAAAAAACTGAACGATGCAAAAATTAGGTGACATCGAAGGCATCGTGAAGTGAACGGAAAAAGATGAAAGCGGAAACAGCTTAGTCCTTTTTGATATCAATCCTAGACAGACGCGAGATACGATGAAATATAAAGTCACTATTCTTGCTAAGAATAGATAGAATAGACGGGATAGACAGATTAGAAAGTAGAAATACATCTAATACATCTAATCCGTCTTATCGGTCTAATCCGTCTTATTTTAAACAATCAGCAGTTTAGATGCAGTTATTCAAAAGAGTCTTATTATCGCTTTTTCCGGACGAAATAGTTGCACAGACCATCAACCCTGCAAGTATGTTTATTTCGTTCATTTCTACGAAAGAATTTTTTTCTGTCATCAATAGGAAGATTGTAGAAAATTATAAACTGAATCTTTTTGACGTCACCATCGACCCTTTCGAGTTCAAAATCGGATTCGGCGAGAATCAATCGATAAAGCCAAAAGATATAGATACCTATTACAGCTACTGCGCAACAGCCAATTTGAACGGCTATAGGTTCTTTTCTCCCGCGAATATAGCGAACAATTTAGCTCTGGTGACCGCTTTGTACGTCAAAGATATTTTCAGAGCATATCCGCCAGAATATTATCTCAATTTCCTCTATACCGTCTTTCTGCTCAGCTTCGTCTTTTTGGCGAGGATCAAAATATTCCCGCACAAGGATAGGGAAAAGAACTATAATCGGTTCGTAGAGACGATGTTCTCGTTTTATGAATTCGTCTTTCAGCAGACCGGCAAAAAAATCGATCCGGTCATCATCAAAAAATTGAAAAAGGAACTCCTCAATCAGATAGAATTATTTTTTCTGCTCTTTGCGGTATATAAGGATTTCAATACCATTTTCGTCCATCCGCAAGTCAATGACAAAGACTTCTATTCACGGCTATTCTATGATGAGCTCAAAGGCGATGCCAAAGCCGTCTATGCAGACTTCGTAGCCAATCACAAGGAGTATACCAGCAAAAAAACATTTTCCGCAGTAGAGACCAAAGTGATGCAATCCGTTCTTCCTGCTGATATCCTGCTGAGATATCTTTTCATCGATTCTGATATGTTTCTGATCACGGACACCGTGATTTCCAGGCTTTTTGACAGAAAGATCCTTGATGACTTCATCAAAAGCTTCCGCAAGGATGATAGCCAATTAGAGCCTTTTCTGCTCTATATCACGGACTACAGAAATTTCAAAAAGAGATTTTTCTGAGGCGTGCAGAAATATATGATGACGGTATTCATAGACGATGACAGCAAAGGCGTTGCCAAGGAAGATCTGGACGATCTCATGTCTTCTATCGGCGAAGACGTAGAAAATACGGAAAGCTTCAAAATCCCTGAAAGGATCAAAAAGGAATCCAAAATGATGGAAAAAATACTGAATTTTTATATCACCCTCATCGGATGATCGTGGGTTTCGAGAGGCGATACTTTTTTCCTCAGATTATTCAGAAAACCCATAATCCAAGAGATGAGCAAACTTGACGATCAGCTTGACGAAAAGAATTATACGCTGCTCTACTATGGAGGACTCCTCTACCAATACGGGAAAAACGTCTTTTTCTATAAGCATACTGCAGAAAATGTCAGAGCGGGAAAACAGAAATTCTTCTTGCCGCAAAAGACCGACATCAAAAACATCTATTCCAACGTCAGCTTGCTCAAGTCGTTTGATGAGACCTTTCTTGCAACGATCCTGCAAGACATCAACCCAAAAGACATCAGGCTCTATATCAAAAGCAAAAAGATCATCGAGCTCTTCAAATGACTCATAGGACAGGAGATTTCGGGGATGATACAACATCCGGACAAGCAATTCATCGAAACGGTCTACCAAGATATCGCGGACAATTTATCGCACAAAGAATTCCTGAAGATACTCAAAAAAGAGCTTACCGAGCAAGATATCTATCATATCAAAGAAAATATCTATAACCTGGATTTTTGGATTAGCAAAAAATTTTTTAGGGCGATGACCGATTATGCCATCATCCTAAAAAAAGAATATTCTGATTCCGCCATCTTGGGCATCTTTTCTACCATCAGAGACACGTTCTTCGGATTACTGATTTATCTCACCTATATGAAAGACGAAACGGACAAAAAGGATGGAGCGATCGATATCCAGCTCCTTATCTGACTCTATGTAAAGGACATCTTGAATATAGATGAATATCATCAGCAGAAGATAAGCGATATCATCACGAGTCTTCAAGCTGATTTCAACGAAATCATCAGATATCGGATAGAAATCGATGATAACAAAGACTATCTCAAAATCGGCTACGATAACCGGATATTCTTTTCCGGCAGTAAAAGCCTTGAAGAAACCAAGAAGAAAATTATCAGTGAAGATATCCTCCGGTTCAAATGATTCCTCAAAAACATCACGTATTACAACAAGAGATTCTTGATGCCACAATAACAAACGCCCAAACGACAAACGTCGAAACGAATAAACGACGTTACATCGCTTCAGCGTTTCATCGTTTTATCGTTTCATCCCGAAGTAGCCATGAAGTGCCCGAAATGCCAGAGTATGGAGACCAAAGTCATCGATTCCAGAGTGATAGAAGACGGTCAAAGCATCAGAAGAAGAAGAGAATGTGAATATTGTCAGCATAGATTCACGACCTTTGAAAGGAAAGGATTCACGGAATTGTTCGTCATCAAAAAAGACGGCAGCAAAGAGATGTATGATAGGCAGAAGCTCAAAAAAGCGCTTTTGCTGGCTTTTGCCAAAAGAGAAATCGACAAAGAAAAGATAGAGAATCTCATCAACAACCTTGAAGCGGAATGGTCTATCGACAAAAATGAAATCACCTCCAAAGAAATCGGCGATGATGTCCTCAGAGCTTTGAAAAAGATGGATCCCGTCGTCTACGTCAGATTCGCTTCCGTCTATAAGTCGTTTGATAATCTCAAGGACTTTAAAAGGTTTATAGACTAGGGGAATGAATTCAGAATTCAGAATGTAGAATGCAGAATGTAGAATGTAGAATTTTTCTCCTTCTAAATAAAAAAATTAAAAAAAATCCCGGCGAGTAAAACACTCTCGGGATTTTATAAAATTGTTGTCTACTTAATATTTAAAATGTTTTTTGTATTACTCTCTAATGATTGAGAGGCATATTTCATACACTATTATTTCATTTCTGATTGAATACGTAGAATCTTTTTTTACCTCTACATATTTCAAGAAATGATTTATTGGATCTGACAAATAATTAATTACATCTAGTGGTAAAAAATAATTGAAAAGTTCTTGATAAAACTGACGTTTTTTGATGCCATCAACGCTTATATTTGCAGCATTCAAAATAAGATCCGATTCATCATATGTCCAATAAGAACCTATAGGATAGATATGACTAGAAATCATATATCCAGATGAAAGGGGTTGTGAATTAACTTTTGTAGAAATCATCATTCCAATGACCACGCTACAAATAATAATCATTTTTTTCATATTTTTTTGCTTTTTATTTGTTTATGATTTTTTTGTTTTGTTTTTTAGGTATTGCCATCATACCTAAGAGAGTGATGATAACAACTATCCCCGCTATTGCACCACCGTCAATTCCAGCATTATTTACATTGGCTGCTGGTGTTGCCTGTGTTGCGTTTATGCTAAGCATAACAATCACAACGAGAATGATATTTTTTTTCATGGTTTTTTGTTTTTTGTTATATATTTTATACATATTTACTATAAAATGTCAAGTTATCTTTTACGAGAAAATTATCAGATTATTCTGAATGGTAAATGCTAAATGTTACGTACTAAATAGAAGAAATTTTATTTTCTTGTGCAAGTAAGCTATTCTACGAATTCCTTGAGATTGGTGAAATCTATCTCCTCCCTGGTCTGGGCAAGATCATAGAAGGTGAAAT
Organism: uncultured Candidatus Peribacteria bacterium; assembly: GCA_964637175.1. Classification (GTDB taxonomy): domain Bacteria; phylum Patescibacteriota; class Gracilibacteria; order Absconditabacterales; family Absconditicoccaceae; genus CAJBLF01. Next base: position 3,168 of record CAZWTC010000042.1, on the reverse strand, counting down.
CCTGCAATTCCGGAGCGTGTGCTACACAGCAATCTTTGATGACGGTAATTCTGAAATCCCTATCATACGCGTCCTGGATGAAACTTCTCACGCACAGATTCGTTAAAATTCCGCAAACGATGACATGTTTGATGCCATCCAGCTCTTTTTCCAATGATGTATTATAGAATGGACTGATCTTGTTCTTGATCATGATGGTGTCCGTATCCTGCACCTTGAGTTCAGGGATGAACGTAGTTTCCGGTCAGAAAAAATCCAATGAATCCGTTTCCCTATGTTTGGTGAAAATAATCTTGTGACCTCTTGTCCTGCAATGATCTATCAGATAATTCACTTTGCCGATCACTTCCTGCACATCGCCGACAAAATATTCGCTTTCCGGATTCGTCCGTTCTGATTGGAAATCGATAAGCACTACAGCGGTTTCTGTCATCTCTGACGGTGATAGGATAAATATATCTCATATAGCCTAGTGATTTCGTGGCGATTTTCAAAACAAAAAAAGAGAAGACTGCAGATATCAGACTTCTCTATGATTTTTTAATGAGTAATAAGATTCTTCTCTCTTATCTTAACTTCATAGATTCCTCGGATTTGAATATCTCCGAATCTTTCCTTGATTTCATTGAAAAACTCCAATGACTCCTCACATTCATTTACCAATTCCTTTAGTTGTCTGTGAGGCACCATTCTTTCATCAACATAAGAGCTTGACCGATGAAAATAATCATTGAATCTTTCTTTACCGATTCCCACACCAATAACTGCTATATACGTATAGCACTTATTTGCTTTTCTTTGCATTTCTGCAATGATTTTATTTTTATTCATCTCCGGACTGAATTTGAAGATACAAAATCTATATTCTTCAAAAAAATCCATTATATCTTTTTTTCTTTGTTCTGAATGTAATTGTATATTACATTCAGCAAAAATTCCATATTTTTTTCTGTGCATAATTGATTGGGTTATTCGTTATGTTTTTACCAAAAACTGGCAAACTGACCTTAGTGATTTTGCTCAAAAATTCAAGGAATTCTTATCTGCGGCTGCTATGCTTTACAAGTTTTACGATTCACCGAATGATGACGATAAGCACTACAATCGTTCACAGCAAAAAGGCTCAAACGATATTCCGCAGGACGGTGTATCGCGGTTTCTGGAAAAATATCATTTTGAGATCAGGCATGACTTTGTAGGTATGAAGTATCTCATTGACGGGAAAGCTTTCTATTTTCCCGATAGCGAGAGAATATTTCCCTTGATTAGTGGTATTGGAGACTCTGATGGTATACGTTCATGATGCGACCTCTTTTTCCAGGCTAGGTCACTGAAGATACATATCGCCCGCAAAAGGCTCAAAAAAACCGGTCCAGGCGTATCATTTTCCGTCTAATCTCGTGTATACCGCATTGTGTCATTCTATGACATCAACCGCAAAATCTGTTCTGCTGCCAGAGATGTCCGGCACGACGAGGCTCACATAGAGCAAAAATCCTGTATCGGAAACAATCTGATAGACATCTTGCTGCCCTGACAATATCCCATAAAACGCTTGAGAGATTTCAGGATCCTGTATATTCACGACGTTTCCTGCAGGCTGCTCAAAGACTAACCTCGGCTGATGGGCAAAAGCGAATCCTGCTCATGCGAAGATTACCATTACCGATAGGATACATTTTTTCATTTTTTTGTATCTAAGAGGATAAATTACGATAATTCCTTTATATATTGTTGGAACAGATTTCATTTTTCTTCGAAATTCTTTCGCAGGCTATAACTTGGCGAAGCTGTGGAAAGCAGACATATCTTTCAATCTTTTGTGTATTCATATGCGAATTTCACTGCCTCTTTCATATCATCAGTCTGGAAGATATGTATTTCCCCCGTATCTTGTTCTTGTATCGCTTCGAGGATCCTTTTTCAGGAATCCGGGAATACGACCAAATTCTTGATGCCATAGTCACGGATGCAGGCAATCAGGTCATCGAAGACATATCCTCTATCCGTTCATCAGAGGAACATCGTATCTATTTTTTTTCAGAATGTTTTGATGGCTTGGATCGTGCTTTCGGGCGTCGTAGAAATAGCGTCGTCGATCCATACGATCCCTCAATAGGTTCAGATATTTTGCATCCTATGCGGAAGTCATATGAATTTCGCTAAGGTCTCTTGTAATATCTTTGGATCTATGTTCATGATATCGCAGACACCAAGCACAGCAGAGATATTCATCATATTATGTTCCCCTTGCAGGATGATAGCTTTGTCATCAAAGACGTTCTTTTTTCTTATCGAAAATACTCAGTCTCCGTAGCTGTATTCACCCGTGTGTCCGAAGATGCGGACATGCAGGTCTTTGAGCTCTTGTGGCTCGAAATCATGCTTTTCGAGGATCTCATCTCTGAGTAGGTTATAGTCGCTTCCTTTGAGGAGATTGAGCTTCGCATGCTTATAATTTTCAAATCCTTCATGCCGATCGATATGATCAGCATAGATATTCACCAGCACACTGATGTAATTATTCTTTTTGAGCCCTTCAAGCATATAGCTTGATATTTCGAATATCGCATATTCATCCTTTTGCGATCCAGGATCGGTGATATCGAGATAATCAAGGACAGGATTGCCGATATTGCCGATCAATTGGACGTTCTTTTTCGCTTGTTTAAGCGTTTCATAGATGAGCGTGGCTGTAGTGGATTTCCCTTTAGTGCCCGAAATCGCGATGATTTTCCCTTGATAGTGATCAAAGAATATCTGCGCTTGAGAGGTAATCTTCTTCCTATATGGATATATCTTTTCATGATAGAGCGAGATTCCCGGCGTCTTGATGATCAGATCGAATGTCTTCAAATTATCGAGATATTTCTCTCAAAAAACCATATTACATTCTGAATTCAGATTGAACGTTTTGTTGAGATATTCAAAGTTTTCCGCCAATCATTCTATTTTTTCCGCTCCGTCCAGGAGGGTGATGTCTTTTGGCGAAACACCGATTTTCAGGAGAAATTGGAGAGAAGATTTCCCTTCCCTTCCATATCACAAAATAGCGATATTCTTGTTTTTGAATGGTTCAAAAGACAACATATATCATAGAGAGGATATAAGACATTTCTTGGCTCAAGCATAGTTTTTTTCGAGCAGAATGCAATTGAAACAAAAAAA
>CAZWTC010000041.1:0-8298 GCA_964637175.1 uncultured Candidatus Peribacteria bacterium | reverse complement strand
ATCGTTTCATCGTTTTATCGTTTTATCGTTTATTATGAAGCAGCAAGAAATAGATCAGATCAGAAGCATCATCGCTAATATCGAAGAAAAAAAATCATCTATCCCCTATTTTTCCGATTTGGAGAATCATGAAATATTCGGACCGGTATTCAAAAGCGTTTCTCCTGAAGACAAAATAGAAGTCCAGCACATCATCAATGAATACATCACCGAAAAGATAGAAGGCATGACCAAGACAAAATGAGGTCAGCTCTTCAAAAGATTCTATGAGACCCATAATGAGCTCTTCCGAAAATTCAGGACCATGAATGAAACAGGAAATGACAAAAATTTTCAGGAAACAGGAAAACAGGTAGAACAGGAGATGTTCAAGCTAGAATGAATCCTCACGGAAAGGATGCTCAAACAAGAAAAATGACTCGACAAAGTCATCGACTCATTTTACAAAATCGTGTATACCTTTTTCCCAAAATACAATCAAATAGACTAATACACTCAATTACAAATTACAAATTACAAATTACAAATTACAAATTATAAATTATAAATTATAAATTATAAATTATAGTCAACGGCTATGCCGAAATTCCTATAGAGTCATCGTCATCCAAGACGTCGGCAACGAAGCAAGGTATCATAGTCCAGAATGATGTTTCCCACAGGCAAAGTCTTACCTCTATGGTGAGCTTTTTCCGTATTGGAATCATAGACATAGAAAATACGTTTTTCATCGTCATATCATCGCAGACTGATGTAATGTTGCAAGGTGAACGCTCTGCGGAAGGAGAAATTTCTCTTGCTGCTATATGCATGAGAGATAAGAAGTATGACAGGTCATCTCTGGATCATGGATTTGAGGATATCGATCTTTTTCTGCTTTTTCATCCATCTGCAATACATCTTCGTAGCAGACAATCATGATTGTTCAAGGACTTTCATCAATCATCAAGGAAGCATATATCAGCTTTTCCTGCTCAAAAATCCACGAGCATAATATCTATAATTATTGACCTGACTTCAGTTGTATCATTCGATCACCGCTTTGAGCGTATACATTCCACACGTTCCTCTGCGTTCATCTTTTGAAGGAAATGAAAAAGGGAATTTAGAAACGATATGATGCATTCACAAAAACAGGAAATAAATATCGATGCTATTCTACGAAATGAAGGAAAATTCAATTATATTTCTGAACCTGAATGACATTCGCTTGGGTTCCATCATCCAAGATAACGACTCCCCTATCTCAGATCTGACCTCCGCTTTCCGCATAAAACGGCGTACTATCAAAAACCAGGATCCTTTGTCCGGCAACAGTGAAGTCCTTGAGCAATTTCATGGCATCGGTCTCCAGTGTCTCATACCCGACGAATGTTGTCGGCGGAATTCATTGCAGATAGTTTGCCCGATCTATTCATTGCTTGAACATATCTTTGGATCATGCACGTGATCTTTGCTGCTGTGCTTGCATTTCCTGTTCGAATCATTGCAGATCAAGCGACAATCCATGTTCTTCAACGATCTCTTTGGTCAATTCCAAAGGGAATCCGAACGTATCGTAGAGTCTGAAGATATCTTTTCCTGAAATAGATTTTTTATTCGCTCATGCGATGAGTTCATCAAGCAATTTCTGTCCGTGAGCTATCGTCTTCTGAAACTGATGAGCTTCTTTGATGATCACTACGCTGATATTCTTTGTATTGGCTTTGGCTTCCATCAATGCATCCACGAACGTGACAATAGTAGTGACAAACATATCGAAAACCTCTTCATCTACTGGTTTCAAAAGCATGAAATTATAATACATCCTCCTGATCAATCTTCTCAGGACATAACCTCTTCCTTCGTTGGAAGGGATGATATCATGCGCTATCAGAAAAAATGCTGTCCTGATGTGATCGACGACGATCCTGCATCTTCTCTCATTGCCTGTATAATTGATAGCAAGCGTTGTTTCTATCAGCGCGATCAATGGTGCGAAGATATCGGTATCAAAGACCGTCTCTTTTTTCTGCAAGACTTTCGCCATCCTTTCAAATCCCATTCCCGTATCTACATTCTGATTTTTCAATTTCGTTAACGCACCGGTTTCATCACGATAAAACTCCATGAATACATTATTCCGTATTTCCAGCCGATTATCTTCATCAGTTTTCGGATTGGAACCTTTGGGCGGAAACTTGGTGTTGCCGACTCGATAGAATATTTCCGTATCCGGTCAGCATGGTCCCACAGGCCCAGGACTTCGTCGATTGTTTTTTGCCGGCATATATGCGATTTTTTCCTCAGCTATTCCCATGGCTTTCCGATATCACGCAGTCTCATCATCTTTTGGCGTATCTTTGTCTCATTCGAATACGGTGACCGCTAATTTTTTGGGATCGAAACCGAGCTTATCTACAAGAAATTCCCAGCTTCGCTGAACAGCCTCCTTTTTGAAATAATCACCGAGCGATCGATTTCCCATCATTTCAAAAAAAGTGCAATGGCTCGCATCACCCACTTCATCGATATCTACCGTCCTGATGCATTTCTGGATATTGAATAATCTCTTGCCCAGCGGATGTTCCTTGCCGGAAAGATACGGAATCAATTGCTGCATTCCGGCGATATTGAACATGGCAGTGCTTTCTTTGCCGCCGATCAACGAACTTTCCGGAAGATAGATATGCTGTTTTGATAATCGAAATTCATTCCAATAACGCCTAAGCTGTTTTGATGATAGTATTTCCATAGTTCTTACCTTTATATGTAAACAGAAATTGAGTTACAAGATACAAGTTACAAGTTACAGGTTTCAAGTTACAGGTTAATTTCACTTGCTCCTTGCTCCCTGCTCCTTGCTCCTTGTAACCATATTAGTTCAATTGTTTAAGCACTTTATTATCTTTGATGCTGTCGATGAATTCATACAAGGACACTTTATTTACTCATTCATTGGTCAAGATATACATCTCCGGCCTATTTCCGCTGGAATCAGGGATATCTATATCGACTACCCTGCTTGTCGCTCACAAATCGAATTTGAACATAAAGACATAATAGAGTCCATAATTATAATTGTATTGGTCAGCGCTTTTGGCTGGACGAGAGTCATAGACAGTGAATGTCTGATTCGTCCTATCAAAAAGATATACATATTTGGAATTGATAGAGCTGATGACTTTTACATCATTGGAATATTGCAATGTTTTCTTGTCTCCTCAGAGCAATTTGATTTCGCGGACATCAAGGGTGAATGCTGTCGGAGGGTTCCTTCGGAACTGATAGAGTTTCCCTTCATTCCATGCCAAGAAAGATCAATCGATAGCGAAACTAGCGAATCCGGACCCGAAAGAGAATCCCGTCATGTTTGGAGCCAGATAATATTTTTGTCCTCCTTGATAGATGGTTTGCGATCATAAGGTATTACGGTATCTTGTCACCAATGTGGTATTTCCTGCTGCACTGGCGGTATTTTCAAAGACATAGAGATTGGCTTTTCCATAAGTGACTAATCCGGCGATATTCTTTGAGAACGGTTCTGTATCGGTGACTGTCACCGGTTGCGTTCATTCTTTCGTAATGGAATAGATATTTGCCGCAGTGGTGAAACAATAGAGTCCGTCCTTGAGAAGACTGAGATTACATCACTTCATAGCATCGCTTGCAGGGAGATTGTAATCGACCAATGATCCTCTCATATTGTCATCAAGCGCTCCTACCAAAGCAGATTTGCTTCCTGCCACGATCATATTCCTCCATACATAGAGTCATTGGATAGTGCCGAGCTGAGATATTTCTGAAGGATTGAACGCTAGGATTTTGGTCTTTTTGCCGAGCGTCGCATCATCGAATTTCGTCAAGCTGCTTACATAGACGATATTGAATCCCTTATAATATTCCGATTGCAATAATTTCCTGAACTGCGCTACATCTTCAAGCCGTCTTCCCTTGCTCTGAAGGACATCAAGCTTATTGAGGATCTCATTGTATTTGATGGATTTTTCTTCAGAGGTGGGATCCATTCCCTGGAACATAAAGAGATCCTTTTTGATATCTTCTATCGTGAGATCGACGGTCACGCCATCAGAAGTCACAAAGGTATCGGTATTTGATTTCAATACCTGAGAAAGCAGGTTGACCAGCATAAACAGGATGAATACGCTGAGCACAGCGACAGTCGCTTGATATTTATTTTTGAACAGAAGCTTTTTGAGCTTGCCGAAAAGCGAATGTTCATCGGTTCTTCTAGCAAATTCTTCATGAGTCTTTGCGGCAGCGCCGGTGATGAGATAATGGAAAATGAATCCGAATGATTTTTTATCCAACCTTGCATTGAGAAGCTCTTGGAAAAAGGTGATCAAGTGCGTATCTTCTGATCTCAAAACGCTTTCCATCTCTTTGAAATCGCTATTGTCGAAGACATCAGAAATTTTTGTACCTACATACAGCAACTGATCATTGCTCTCGACATCCCCTTCTACGAAATCAGAGAACAGATCGATCTTTCCTTTATCATTGAGGGAATTGGTAAGCGAATAATATAATTTTTCATCTCTGAATATCATCACGCTCACATCGCCGATCATGGAAAGCATAAGGATATTATCCATCACGAGTTGGATGTACCCTTTGATGCCGAAAAAATCCACATCACGGACCTTATCAGCAAAAGCCTTGAGTTTGACATTCAAGTTCTGGAGAGCTATCTCGAAATTGTTTTTGATATCATCAGCATCATAGTTCTCATCATTGATCTTGTCTTTGAGTTCACCTACGAAATCCTGGAGCAGATCCTTTTGAAAGTCCAAAAATTTATCTGATTGGAATCCGACGAACATTTTTATCTTGATTCCGTTCTTCGCTTCTTCGGAAAAATTGAACACCTGTTCTTCTGAAAGATAGAGAAATTTTTTTTCTTTGAGATGCATCAAATGAAACCGTAAATCAATTAAAATAAGATGAGAAAAATCCCCGAGAATTTACGAAGGTGGATTTTTCCATCGTTTTTATCCATACCCAATGGGTAAAAAAATCAAAAAAATTACAACGTAATTAGTATGTATACATATTTACCCCTTTTTCAATATCAAATACGACAAAATATATCTGAAAAGCGACAAGGTAGACATCACTTTTTTGAAATTCCTCTTGGGATCGGAAACAAGCCTTCGCAACCGTTCTCACCTGAGAGTCCTTACGATTTTCGGAGCCCTTTTCTGCTCGCCTACCCGGAAATCGAAGGTACCGCCTTGATTGAAGACAATGAGTCCGTGCTTGCGGATATCCTGCATGTTCGCCAAGGTCCGGATTTCCTGGATCGGATAGAGAGGAGTCGATCTAGCGACCAGCAATATATTGATATCGGCATCCTTTCATTTCAATGCAAGATCCACTTTTTCCCGATCTAGATGCGTATAGCCATCTTGCGCATACACGACATTATATCCTTGTGAGATAAGCAGCTGCTGAGTCTTTTCCAAAAGATGCGGATAGGTGCCGTACAGGATGAGATTCATCCCCTGATCCGGATGATGATCCTTGATGAAGGAAAGAAAATAAGGACAGAAATCAGTCCCATTCAGATTTTTGAGTCGTTTTTTTGTTGCAAGGAAATAATAGAGCTGCAAAGCGATCCCATCAGGCAAGACGACATCAGCGCCAAGGAGCGCCTGCTGATATGCATGATAGACCCCCTCAATATCCATGGCTTTATAATCAGCAAGCAATGCCTCGCGAAAAACTTCGGCAGGATACGCCGCATGATGGTGATCAAACAATTGCTTTCCTGCGATATTGGCGAAATACAGATAATCTACGACACAAGAACCTTTCTTGTCATATATGCCAAGAATATGCTCACATGCGTGATCAGCGGTTCATAGGAATAAGGTGTGGAGAATCTGTTTATGCACGAGCAAAAAAATTTATAATTTAAAATTTATAATTTAAAATTTAAAATTATTTAGTAGTCTCTAAGCTAGTTCCTGGATAATAATACTGCAGAATCTGCTGCATCGTCCGTCATTTCTGAGCGAGATATTGGGCTCATTTTCAGCTGAGTCCGACACCATGGCCGTTGAAATCGAAGCAAGCGGCGAAGTCTAGTTTAGACTGGAGATACGGCGTATCTATCCATCACCGTTTCTCTTGCGCTGACCGAGTGAATCCGGCGGAACAGCTGAAGTACGGCAGAATAGGGACATAGCCGTTGTACATGACCACGGTATTTTTGATGCTGGCTAATAAGCTTGCTGACATCGTAGAGGTCTTTTCCCATCCGGCTCAGACATATTTTTGGAACATATCAGGATTGTCTATCGCTTGATATGCCGCTCCGGCAGGAATAGAAGGATGCGAATTCTGTCCATTGATATAGAACAAGGTATACATCTTGGCAAGCAGCAGCACCAAGGTCTGCTTTTCCACATTGTCTGAATCGCTGGTTTCAGCGATGCCTTTCATATAATTATCAAATGATGTCCTATTCATCACGACTGCCTGGTCGACGAAAGCGCTTGTCGCAAGGTTCTTTATCGTCTCTTTTTTCCGAACCAAAGATCATCTGAAATTATTCCGCGCGACACCTCCGTATGATTTTCTGGCATAATTATCGACACGGACCAATCCCCCGTTCGACGAAGAGATATCCAAGAGTTTGACTTCCAAAGGATTCTCGAAACTCGGTAAGGTAAGATAGACGAATCCGTCATTTGTCTCTACGACAGGATTGCTGCCGGTATAGGTCTTGTCGTCAGCTTGGATGCTGCAGCCTCCGTCACAAGAGATTTCGTATCTCGGATAGTTCGTACTCAGTTCATAAAGCAGGATAGTGAGAGGAGTCTGAACGAGCGTTTTGATGTCAGATATAGTTATTTTTGAAGTTATTTTGGTGATGCTCTGGGAAGAAGGAGTGATTGATTTTCTGCTTGTATACTCCTGTTTGAGCGTATGCGCGATACCAGCAAAATCATCCTGCCGGATGAGATTCATAGAGAATAATTTGGTTCACGAATCCGTGACAGCAGAGATGGTCTTGAGTCCGCTCGCTCATTTCTTGGTCAACGAGATGATCAGCTGATTGTTGCTTGAGCTGCATGATCCTATACTGATAGTAGTATCGTTGCTGGTGCAGGATTTGACTCCGGTCCATCTGATAGGGAGCGCAAAGGTATCCGTAGATTTATCGGAATAATATCGTCCGTCTATGATGATTCATCTGGCTATCGTCGGTTTCGGTTTGCTGCCGGTATGAGCGCTCACCAAGGAGATCTTAACCAGATTTTCGCTGACCTGGTCTCTGAGCTCCGGCAAGAGAGCATATAAGTTCGTTCACGGACACGAAGTGACTCACGCATCTTCATGACCGGCTATCGTATAATTCGTATACGCGGAAAGATACGGAGCTTCACTGGATTTTTTGAAATAGGTAGTGGTGGCTTTGGGATTTATCCTATATTTCTTCGCTAAAGCGGTAGTGAGCTTGAGCAACGCTTTGAGCGATGCATCCGTAGGCGTCTGGATATTGAAATTTCCCATCAGCGAGATCCCTACGCTCGGCGTATTGTTCCAAGATACATGAGCTCAGACAGTTCATGCTCATCCTGCCCTTCCTTCATAGATATTTCCGAAAGGATCGATGACAAAATTATATCCGATATCCCCTCGTCATTTCGTCAGCGTATGATATTTATAGATAGCTTGCATCTCCTGGATCGCTGCTCAGGTTCATCCGGTGAATAATCCGGAATTATCATCAGCGGTATGGTGGATGATGATCTTCGACTTATTGGTATGGATGCTTTCCGGCCATTTGAGATAATTACCGCTTGAAGACTCACGATATTCATTGACCACCTGTTCATCCGGTGTCGTCTCAAGGAGATAATCTGTCGCCATCTGCCCTTGGTATGCTGTCTGCGTAAGCTGATCAGAATCCGTCTGCTGTTCACGGAGCGCATCTCTTTCCGTCTTGGACGTAGGAGAATATCTCCGGCTTTCATTGGCTCACCGCTGGGCACGAGTGACGATGGTCACTCCGGGCAAGTTCCACGATGCTGCAGACGCAAGGGAACAAAGGCTGCTCAACATAAACATGCAAATCACTATTTTCTTATATGTATACATATCCATAGATAGAAAAATAAAGGTCATAGCGTACATTTCATATCATGAAATCTTCGAAAAACGTGAAAAAATCTCATTACATCCCAGTATAAAAAAAAACCCTGATTTTTCAATCAGAAATATTTTTTTTGGGAAAAAATAAGGCATAGCTATGCTTTTTGTCGGATTTCTTGTCTATTTCAGCGTATT